>CABUDB010000045.1 GCA_902490245.1 uncultured Collinsella sp. | reverse complement strand
CCAGCAGGTTGCGCCTCACGGTATCGAAAGAACGGCGATAGTCGGCGGGAGCGGTAGTTTTCGACCGCTCAGCGGTTATTTCCAATCGTTTGCAGCTCCTTTTCCATATGAATTAGGGAGACCCGATGAAGCACTTGCGCGGTTGCGGGAAATTTCGATACTCGTCCATCCCCCACGTGCCAAACTCTCACGCCCTAAATATGCCATAAGCTCTCGCTATTCGTCTTACAAACATAACTTACTCTAATCTGTAATTGTTTATCGTTTATCATTAAGTATGTTATAAGATTTAAATATCATCCTAGACATTGGTTGGAGGAGCTATGATCCGCTGGAACGTATCCAAATCGAATGAACCCATCAACCGCGAACAGGCAATAGCCGATCTGAGGAAGCTCGCTCACATCTGCAAATGGGCCACAATCTGCACCGCCGTAGCGCTCGCTCTGGGACTCCTCGCAGTCATTGCAATCGAGCTTCTACTCATATTGCCTAGCCTCTCCCAAGGGTTCTGCCTCCAATCCGTAGAGCTTAATGCCGGCGAAGGGCCATCTCTCGCTCTCGTCGGCGCCAATGAACAGACCCCTCTTATGCTTGTCGCGCACGACGGTCATACTGCCATAGGGAGCGCCATGATGACATGCCTTGCGCTTGCCATTGTGCTAAGCGCATACAGGTTTTTCTCCGCCATTGAAAAGGCGGGCAGGCCCTTTGACCTCGAATGCATCCGCATACTACGTCAAGTAGGACATTTGTTCCTTATTGGCGGCGTTGCTGTGAAGCTTCTTGGTGCCATAGTCACGGGGCTGATACTCTCAGGATTTGGCGGCAACTTTACGGATGCGCTTGGCGGCCAGCACCTCGACCTCTCTATGGTCTTTGCAGGCCTGATTATTAGCCTGATTGCCAGCGTCTTCCAGTACGGGTGTATCCTGCAAATACAAGATGACGAGTTGCTCTAGGGGGAATCCATGATTATTCTGCGGCTCGACCGCATGCTCGCCGAACGCAAGATCTCATCCAAAGAGCTTGCGGAACGCGTGGGCATCTCCCAGGTCAATATGTCGCGCATCAAGACGGGCAAGGTTTCTGCCGTGCGCTTTTCAACTCTTGACGCGATATGCCGGGCACTCGACTGCCAACCGGGCGATGTACTGGAATATATGCCTGACGATGAAGCCGATAACCTCTTTGGACTTAAAGATTAATTGAGATTATTTAACTACCGGTACCTCCGACGTAATAAGCCCGCTAGAACGGATATCGTTCTAGCGGGCTTATTCAGATAGTTCGGCTACGCGCTCGGCGGCTCGGGCAGCCCTTACGCAAACAGGCCGTAGATGCTGATGTTGGCCTTGGCGTAGAGGCCGTTAGCATACTCGGTCCACTTGGAGCTGGCGCTCGAAGCCTGCGAGGAGTACTGCTGATAAGCAGTGTAGTAGGCGGTCATGGCCTGCTTGTAGGTGGCACTATCGACCGTAAAGGCATCATCGGCAAAGGCCTTGGCATAGGTGCTGTCGGCATCCTTCCAAGTGCCCTTTGAGCTATCCCACTCATCGCCGGCAAGGTTGATGATGTAGTCAGCGTAGTCCTTGCTCGCGGTCTCCTCGTTGCCGTCAGCAGGCTCGGTCGGGGCGGTCGGCATGCTTGTGGAGCTATCGCCCACCTTCTTCTTGTAGAGCTTCTGCAGCGTCGCGGACTGGCGGACGATCTGCTTGGCCTGGTCCTTGGACACGCCGTACTGCTTGGCCATGGTCTTGTAGTCGGAGGTGCCGATAGAATCCTCGGCGTACTGCTTCATTTCCTTGGAAGAGACGGTAATACCCTCGTCCTCGGCAGCGTCCAGCAGAATCTGGTTGCGCACGTAGGACAAGATAACGTCGGCAGACGGAGCGGTGTAGTTGCCGTCGTCGTCCTTGACGGTGTCGAGGCTGTACTGGCTCTCGATGGCCTCGCGCGCGGTGATATCGCTCTTCTTGCCGTTGTAGCTATAGCTTGCCACGGTCGAATCGAGCTGGTCCTCAGTCAGGGTCGCCGAGCCGACGCCCTTGCCGCCAAAGCCGCCATTGCCAATAAAGAAGCCGACCACAGCAGCGATCACGATGGCGACCACAAAGGCGGCAATCATCGTCTTCTTGTGCTTGCAAGCGTGGTCGTCCACGTCGGAGTCGTCCTCGTCCTGCTCCTCGGGCATGAGGTTCTCGTCGGCGGCGTCCGCGGCGATCTTTGCCTCCAAGCGAGCGTCCTCCTCCTCGGCGGTCGTACCGGCGGCAATATGTTCGGCAGACGTGCCGGCGACCAGGTCAATCTTCTCGTCCTCATCACCGTCGGGGCCTTCGCCGCGCTCGATGATCTGGATGCCGTCGATCTCGTCCTTCTCGTCCTTCTTTTGAATCAGACCCATATCAGTTACTCCTTGTTAGGAAACATAGTCTCCAATAGAATACGCCCGGCAGAGCGCCGGGCGTATTGATTCTTAGGTTATACGCAAACACTTAAGTACTATTTAGGCGTTTACAGTGTGCATGCCTTAGGCCAGGTGCGCGATAACGGCATCGGCGAAGGCCTGCGTACCCACCGCACCCTCGACGGAACCGGTCTGGGCACGACGCACGTCGCCGGTAACCTGCTCGCCCTCGTCGAGCGTGGCAGATACGGCGGCACGAATGCGATTGGCGGCATCGTTCTCGCCCAGGTGATCGAGCATCATCGCAGCAGAGAGGATCTCGGCCGTGGGGTTGGCGATATCCTTGCCCGCGATATCGGGCGCGGAGCCGTGCGTAGCCTCAAAGATGGCGCAGTCGGCACCGATGTTGGAGCCGGGGGCCATACCCAAGCCGCCCACCAGGCCAGCGCACAGGTCGCTCACGATGTCGCCGTACAGGTTGGGCAGCACCAGGACATCGAAGTCGTTGGGGTTCTGGACCAAGCCCATGCAGGTGGCGTCGACGATCTTGTCGTTGAACTCGATATCGGGGTAGTTGGCAGCCACCTCGCGCGCCACGCGCAGGAACAGGCCGTCGGTCGCCTTCATGATGTTGGCCTTGTGCACGGCCGTCACCTTTTTGCGGCCGCAGCGGCGGGCATACTCAAAGGCATACTCCACAATGCGGCGGCTCTTGGCGATAGAGATCGGCTTGATCGAGATCGCGGAATCGGCGGCGAAGGTCTTTTGGCCCGAACGCTCGACGAGCTGCGAGAGCTCCTCGACCTCGGCAGCGCCCTCATCGAACTCGATACCGGCGTAGAGGTCCTCGGTGTTCTCGCGCACGATGACCAGGTCGACGTCGCGGAAACGCGAGCCGTCGCCCGGCTGCGACAGGCAGGGGCGCACGCAGGCGTACAGGTCAAAGTGCTTGCGCAGGGCCACGTTAACGCTGCGGAAACCCGTGCCGACCGGCGTGGTGATGGGGCCCTTGATGGCAACCTTGGTCTCGGCGACCGCATCGAGCACGTGCTGGGGCAGCGGCGTACCAAACTCGTCCATGACGCCGGCACCGGCCTCCTGGACGTTCCAATTAATCTGGACACCGGCAGCCTCGACCACGCGGCGCATGGCCTGCGTAATCTCGGGACCGATACCGTCACCGGGAATCAGGACTACATCGTGCGCCATAATCTGTTACTCCTCGTCTTCGGCGTCGTCAGATTTTTTAACGCTAGCACGCTTCTTCTTTTTGGAGAGATCCAGGCCAAAACGTTTAACAAGCATTTCGCAAATCTCGCTCGAACGGGCCTTGAGATAGCTGCCCTTACCGTTCTCGGCATCGAACTTAAGGCGCAGCGCAAGCTTCTCGGCAACCTCGGCGTCGATCTCGCCCTGGCAAAACTCGTACAGGCAACCGAGCATGTCGCGATACTCAAGGTCGCCGTGGTAGCACTGGATGGCCTCGTCCAGGATGGGCCAAGCCTCGCGCGAACGCTCGACGCTCGTGGCACCCCACACGCACAGCAGGCGGAAGGCGGCATAGCGCAGCGTGGAGGAGATCTCGTCGAACAGTGCAGTCTCGGCGCCCTCAAAGGCATCGCCCAGCTGCTCGGGGCAGGTGGTGGCGAGCGCCGTCAGGGCATCGAGGGCCTCCCAGCGGGTCTGCGCCTCGGGGCGGTCGAGCGCCTCGATCAGCGCGGGCACGCAGGGCACGACGCGCTGCGGATCGCGCTCGGCAAGCAGGTGCAGCACGCGGGCGGCAAACTGGCGGATGCGGCGCGTGGGGCAGCCGAGCTCCTTGACCAGGCGGTCGACGGCGTTCTCGTTCTCCTCTGCCAGCTGGAGCTGTGCCAGCTCCTCGTCGGTGAGCTGTTCGTCTTTATTTTCTGCCATAGTTACCTCTTCTTACTATTTCTTAGCGTGCTTGCCAGCACCCTTGCTGTCATCGGTGACCGAGATGAGCTGTCGGTCGGCCGCGCCATTGCGACGCGCACGGCGGCGTTCCTCAGCGTCGCCCGCGTCGGCGGCGGCGCGATGAGCCTTGTTGACGTTAAAGACCTCGTCGTGCTTGCGCCACGGGCCGACTGACTCGCCAAAGCTCATCTTAAGGCCGGCGATAAAGCCGCCGAGCCAGCCGATCGGCGCAAACTGCACCAGCGGGAACAGCGAAAACACCCAGGTCAGTAGGACGACTGCCGCCGCACCCGCAAAGTTGGCGATCCAGTAGTCGCGCTTGGTGATGACGCGCTTTTCGCAGGCCCACTGGCCGCACAAAAAGCCAATGTAGATCGCAAAGAGAAAGAGCACCAGCGCAAGCACCACGAACGTCCAGCTCATGGGCGCTACTCCCCGTGATGGTGGCCGCAGCAGCACTCGTGGCCGTCGTCATGGCCGTGGCCGCCGCAGCACTCGTGGTCCTCGCCGTGATGGTGACCGCAACCGCACTCATGGTCGTCGCCGTGCTCGCCGCAACCGCAGCCTTCCTCGTGAGCGCCATGCTCCTCGGGACGATACTGCGACCAGTCCAGACCGGCGGCGATGGCGTCGGCCTCCTCCTTATAGAGGACCGTGATGGCCTGGGTGCCCAGCTTGGCACCACCGATGGCATCGAGCATGTCGTAGAGCGTAAAGGCCACGTCGGCGCCGGGCAGCGCAAGCTCGCGGTCGTCGGCATAGGCGAGCGCCAAGCGCAGGTCCTTAATGAAGTGCTCGACCATAAAGCCGGGCTTGTAGTCGCCGTCGAGCGCCTTGGGCGCCAGGCTCTCCATAGCGCCGGACTTGCCGGTGCCGCCCAGGATCATCTGACGGGTCTTCTCCAGGTCAAGGCCGCTCAGCTCGGCAAATGCCATGGCGTCTGCCATGCCGACCATGCAGGCGCCCAGCGACACCTGGTTGGCGAGCTTGGCAGCCTGGCCCTTGCCGGCGCCGTCGAAGCAGCAGATGTTGGCCGCGAAGGTAGCAAGGATGTCGTGGACCGGCGCGATGTCGTTCTCGGTGGCGCCCACGATAGCCGTAAGCGTGCCGGCGATAGCTCCCGACTCGCCGCCGGTGACGGGGCAGTCAAACGCCATGCGACCAGAAACCTGGGCGGCCTCGGCAATGTCGCGCGCCAGCTCGGGCGAGCTCGTGGTGAGGTCGATCAGGACCGCGCCGGGCTTAGTGCACGCGAGCAGACCCTCGCCCGCCAGGTAGAGCTCCTCGACCTCGGAGGGATAACCCACCATGGTAAAGACGACATCGGCGTTAGCCACGGCATCGGCCGGCGTATCGGCCCAGGCGGCACCGCGCTCGATAAGCGCGACAGCCTTGGACTTGGTGCGGTTGTTGACCGTGACGGGATAGCCGGCATCCAGGATGTGACCGGCGATGGGGGCACCCATGATTCCGGTGCCGATAAATGCGACGGAGAGCTTGTTTGCCATGAAACCTTTCCTTTTGGGTTGGGTGTTGTTACCAGGTTGAATACTCGATGCCAACGTTTGGGCTGTGAGTCGAGGGCGATTACGGACGCAGCGCTTGCCTACTGACCGCGCACGCGGCGGGCGATGCGGTCGGAAAGCGACGCCTTGTCGGCGCGGTTCTTACCCCAAAACGCGCAGGCCACCATGCCGGGGCCCACGTGCGAGCCAATGGTGGGACCCACGGAGCTGCGAATGATCGTGACGTCGGCGCAGCCCTCCTCCTTGCGGATAGCGGCTTCGAGCCAGTCGCCGTCCTTTTCGGCATCGGCCGTCATGATGGCGATGGGCATGGTGCGATCGGGCACGTAGTTTTCGCGGAACGACTTGAGGATGGACTTGAGCGCCTTCTTGCGGCCGCGGTTGACGCCGATCAGCGACAGCGAGCCGGCAAGGTCGTAGGAGAGCTCAGGCTTGACATCGAGCTTTGCCGTGAGCTGCGCCGCCGCGGGCGGAATGCGGCCGCCGGCAGCCAGTGCGTCGAAGCTCTCGAGCGTAAAGTAGCCGTGGACGTAGGTCTTTGCCTCGTTTGCCCAATCGACCAGTTGCTTGGCGGTCAGCCCCGCCGAACGCTGACGCACGGCCTCGAGTGCCAGGAGCGCGCCGGTCGCACAGGGTAGAGCGTTGTCGACCACGTACAGCTCAAAATCGGGATACTCGGCGCGCACGGCGTCCGCCGCCTGGCACGCGGAGTTGTAGCTCGACGACAGCGCCGAGGTAAAGCACAGGTAGACCGTTGGTGTGCCCTCTTTGGCGCACTCGGTAAAGAACTCGATATAGCGACCGAGCGATACGGCGGAGGTAGACACGCGAGCGCCGGCGCGCATGCGGTCGTAGAACTCCTTAGGGCTCATGCTCGACCAGATGTCGTCCGTGCGCTCCTCGCCATCGATAATGAAGGGAAAACCCAGGATATCGACATCGAGGTTCGCGGCGACCTCAGGGCTAAAGTCGCAGCAGGTATCGACGACGATGCGGCAACGGTCCGAATGACCGGCGGATGCGGCCTTGTCCATCAAAGCGACTCCTTACGTAAAAAGGCGGCCACCCGCATGGGATGGCCGCCAACCGTTAACTCATGCAAGTTAACGTATTTTACTCGTCAAGTGTTTCGATGCGGGGCTTGATGATGCCATATCCACCATTCTTACGGTGATACACCACATTGATAAGGCCGGTCGTCGCGTTCTCGAACACGTAGAAGTCGTGGCCCAGCAGATCGGTCTGCACCAGCGCCTGCTCCTCAGTCATCGGGGTGACGTCGATGACCTTCTCGCGGACGAGCAGGTCGTCCTCTTCCTCGGGCAGCAGCAGGTCGGCCAGATCCTCGACGCGCTCGACCGGTGCGACATCCGCGGCGCTGGCACCACCCTGGCGATTGTCCACGACTTTGGTCTTGAACTTGCGCAGCTGGCGGGTGACCTTATCGGCGGAGAGATCGATGGCGGCATACATATCTGCGCCGTGCTCGGCAACGCGAATCACAGAACCGCGGGCACGAACCGTGACCTCGACAATTGCCGGGTTGGGGTTCGAGGGATTCTTCTCATAGCGAAGTACAACGTCGACCGTCATGGGCTCGATATCGAAAACCTTGAGCGCCTCGCCGATCTTCTCATCCACATGCGCACGCAGAGCATCGGTTACCGTCGTCTTGCGTCCAGAAACCTTGATATCCATACGTGGCTCCAATCTGCCTCGGGGACTTACTGTACTGGCTATGTACCCATTGCCGTGCATTTAATCACGCGGATTCCTAAAGACCCGAATAACGATTGCTTGATACCGCATACCGAAGTCTCGCACTTTTCTGTGGCAAAGTGCGCTATAGAAGGGCGTCGGCGACTTTGTATTTGGTCCCGAAAATTGGCTTTGACCTGCTGGTTTTATAGGGATAAAAAAGCCGGGCTCCCCTATTGGGGAAACCCGGCAGTGCGTGTTGAAACCGTGAAGAGGTGTCCTTTCCAACGTATAGGAGACACCACCCCTAGCAATAACTAGCTATTAAGTTTGTTAATGTCGTCGTCAGTGATGGTGCCTTCCTGGCTGGACGATTTGTCCTCGGAGGATGCGGTCTCATTGTTGGAATCGGAGGACTCGCTGCCGGAGGATGCGGTCTCACTGGACTCAGAGTCGCCCGGCTGCACGTTAGCGCCCGAAACCGTCTTAGTGGTGAGGTCGTAGGGAATCTGGCCGTACCAGACGCAGTGAACCGCCTCGAGCGTGCCGTCGACCGTGATGTCGTCGAGGGCATCGCTCACGGCACGGCACAGTTCGTCATTGGACGAGAGGCCCGCAACACCAAGCGTCGAGGGCGCCTCGAGCGCACCGACATAGGAGACCTCGTTCATCAGGCGTGCAAGATAGCCGCCGGCTGTGGAGTCGCAGATCACATAGTCGACCTCGCCGGACTCGAGCGCCTCAAAGCACTCGTTGATGTTGGAGTAGGTCTTTTGGTTGGCGGTGATGCTCTGCTTAGCAAGCGCCTCCTGCGAGGCCGAGGACATCTGGACACCCAGAGTAGACGCGTTAAGGGTATCGGTGGAAACGCTTAGCGACCCACCATCGCTGGTTTTACCGAACACGGAAGCGGCATCGTACAGGCAGGTGCCGAGCGAGCTAACGTCCCCGTCCGTGGAGTTGATCTCGCCGATAAAGATATCAGCCTTTTTGTCGCCGAGCGCGGAACCTGCCGAGGACACATCGACAAAGGCGACCTTAAGGCCCATGCGGCTTGCGAGGGCGCGGGCAGCGTCGACTGCATACCCCGTAAGCTCGCCGTCGGCGCCCTGCATTGCCTGCGGCGCATCGGAAGTATCGAGGGCGACCGTCAGGGTTCCGGGAGTGACCAGGGCATCGTCCGACACCGCCGGCGTGACGGTCTCGTACTCGATCTGGTCAATCGTGGGAGTCGTGAACGTAGACAGCGGGTTGAACGCGCATCCGCTCAGGCCCAAAACGGCGATGACCGCTGCGGTCCCAGCACCTAACCGAGCCGCGTGCATCAAGCTGCCCCTCACCATGTCCACTACCCTGCCTTCTGTGTCGTATACGATCCGTGCGTTGCGCGGAATATCGGGTTGTTCCCACCAGCTGACCTGGTATTTGACCCCACACTTGCGCACCGGGGTGTTTGCTCGGGAGGCCGCAGCCACCTTCACGACTGACCCGCTCGCCCGCGAGGCGGTATTGCCCCAAAGAAAGTAGAACGGACGGTGCGGCTTACATCTAGGACGCGCCATGATCGCGCCGCGCGCACGCGGTCGCTTACGTGGATCCCTTTGACCGCGTCTGTCTTGGACTAGGACGGGCATTTCGTCCGTCCGCAACCACAGCCTGGTAGGAACGTAGCGCATTATAGCTAAGTTCAAGCTAAAGTTTAAGGTTAAGGGCGTCATTCGCACCGCGAGTACAGATTTCGCAGGTCGGAGTGGGCTATTCGTGCCC
>CABUDB010000044.1 GCA_902490245.1 uncultured Collinsella sp. | reverse complement strand
TTCCTTGCCTTCCATCAGTCCGGAATATGCCAGAATCTTTCCCATGGACAATACGTTTTCCCATGCTGCCGGGGGGGGGCGTCCTCGGCATGTCGGAAGAAAGGAGCCCAGGTGCGCAGGAATTCCATTTTTACGAAACGGTGGGTGAAGGGAAGCGCGGTCCTCGTTGCCACTGCAGCGACGCTCGTGTTTGCCAATCCCCAGCAGGCGATTGCCACGCCACTCAAGGGCGTCGACTCAGCGACCGTGTCCCAGTCTGCCTCGAATGTCGTCGACATCGATTTCGCTGACGGCATCAAGGGCCGTATTACGTTCCTCGAGGACGGTATTTTCCGTTATAACGTCGACCCCAAGGGTGAGTTTTCCGATTACGCCACACCGCGCAGTAAGTCCCACACGGCTAAAATCCAGGCTCAGCCCGATACCTCGGACACCTACAGCAAGCCGAGCGCGACGGTTGCCGACAAGGGCGACACTATCGAGATCACCGGCGGAAAGGCGACCGTGATCCTGGACAAGGCGACTGGCAAGATGAGTATCAAGTCAGGCGACCGTGTCGTGGTTTCCGAGTCCGCGTCCCTCGACCTTGATAAGAAGGGTACCGTCCAGACGCTCGCCAAGGAGAAGTCCGAGAACTTCTTTGGCGGCGGCACCCAGAACGGACGCTTCCTGCACACCAACCAGACCATCGCCATCTCCAACACGAACAACTGGACCGATGGCGGCGTTGCCTCGCCCAACCCGTTTTATTGGACGAGTGACGGCTACGGCGTACTCCGAAACACGTTTGCAGAGGGTTCCTACGACTTCGGTTCCACGGACTCATCGACGGTCACGACTTTGCACAGCGAGAATGAGTTTGATGCCTACTACTTCGTGGCGACCAACGAGGGCGCTTCGAACGTGGCAACCGAGATGCTGCAGGACTACTACAAGGTGACCGGTAACCCGGTACTGCTGCCCGAGTACGGGTTCTACCTTGGTCATCTTAATGCCTATAACCGTGATGGCTGGTCAACGACCTCGGGTCAAAAGAAGTGGGAGACCAAGGGCAGCAAGTCCTCGAGCGAGAAGGGCGACGTTAAGTACGAGTCTGGCATGTCGACGGGCTACAAGCTCGACGGCACACTTGCGGCCGAGACGCTCAACGGTGAGGGCCCTTCGGTTGATACCGAGAACATGAAAGCGACCGATTTCGACCGCCAGTTCTCTGCTCGGCAGGTTATCGATGACTACGAGGACAACGACATGCCGCTCGGTTGGTTCCTGCCGAACGACGGCTATGGCGCCGGCTATGGCCAGAACGGTTACTACAAGACCGGCGGCGTCAACTCCGACGGAACGAGCTCGGCTGACCGTCTTAACGCTGTGCGTGCCAATGTCGACAACCTTAAGAAGTTCACCGAGTATGCCAACTCCAAGGGTGTGAGCACGGGCTTGTGGACCCAGTCCAACCTTGAGCCCGACAGCAACTCCGAGACCCCGTGGCACCTGCTTCGCGACTTCGACGCCGAGGTCAAGACGGGAGGCATCTCTACCCTTAAGACCGACGTCGCCTGGGTTGGATCTGGCTACTCCTTTGGTCTTAATGGCATCAAGACAGCTTATGCCACGGTGACGACCGGCGCCAACAAGCGCCCCAACATCATCACACTCGATGGTTGGGCCGGCACGCAGCGCTTTGGCGGCATTTGGACCGGCGACCAGTATGGCGGTAACTGGGAGTACATTCGCTTCCATATCCCCACGTATATCGGTCAGAGTCTTTCGGGCAACCCCAACATCGGCTCCGACATGGACGGCATCTTTGGCGGCGACCCCATCATCTCTGCGCGTGACTACCAGTGGAAGACGTTCACGCCCTCTATGCTCGACATGGACGGTTGGGGCACCTACCGCAAATCGCCCATGACACACGGCGATCCCTACACGGGCATCTCACGCTTCTACCTCAAGCTCAAGGCGCAGCTTATGCCCTATATCTACACGAGTGCTGCCTCGGCGGCCAACATCGACACGGGTAACGGCGATGCCGGCCTGCCCATGATCCGCGCCATGCTGCTTTCCGACAACTCCGAGTACGCCGCAAGCACTTCGACGCAGTACCAGTATATGTTCGGTGAGAACTTCCTAGTGGCACCGGTGTATCAGGATACCCAGGCAGACGAGAACGGCAACGACATTCGCAATGGGATTTACCTCCCCAACTACGGCACCGACGAGAATCCCACCATCTGGATCGATTACTTCTCGGGTAAGCAGTATCGCGGCGGCCAGGTTCTCAACAACTACGAGGCTCCGCTTTGGAAGCTGCCGCTGTTTGTGAAGGCCAACGCTATCGTGCCGATGTACGCCGAGAACAACAACCCCGAGGCCGTGAGCGACACCAACACCAAGGGTACCGACCGCAGCCAGCGTATCGTCGAGTTCTTCGCCACCGAGGGCGACGGCACCTTTACGCAGTACGAGGACGACGGCTCCTCCATCGAGAACAACACGACTGAGGACGATTCCTACGGTACGATCGACAATATCTCCTACGGTGAGCATGTGAGCACCGTCTACAGATCCAAGGCCGCAGGCGGCACTGCGACCTTTACCGCCGAAGCCTCGCAGGGTGGCTACAACGGCTACGACTCCAATCGCACCACGACCTTCGTGGCCAACGTGTCCGCCAAGCCCATGAGCGTCGTCGCCAAGAACGGCGGATCCGCGCTCAACGTGGTTGAGGTCGACTCGCAGGAGACCTTTGACACCGCGACCCCCGAGGCCGGCCAGGCGGTCTACTTCTACAGCGAGACCCCTAACCTCAACCACTACGGCAGCGATGCGGACGGCACCGAGGCCGAGCGGGGCGAGAGCTTTAACAACACCAAGATCACCACGAACCCCAAGGTCTACGTCAAGTTCGCGAAGACCGATGTTACTGCAGCGGCGCAGACGCTTGAGCTGGGCGGTTTCGTGAACGCCGACGCCACGCTCACAGCCGATCGCCTCAACGAGAACCTCTCCGCACCCACGAACCTTGCTGCCCCCGAGGACGTCACGACCCCAACGAGCATCAAGCTCACCTGGGGAAAGGTCGATGGTGCTACCTCCTACGACCTTAAGGTCGACGGCACTGTGTTTGCCGTGGGTGATGCGGCCGAGTTCACGCACACCGACCTCGCCTACAATAGCAAGCACACCTACCAGATTCGTTCGCGCAACGCCGAGGGTTACTCCGCCTGGAGCGATGTGCTCGAGGCGAACTCCGCACTCGATCCGTGGCGGAACGTCCCCGACGCCGAGCAAATCACCTGGGAGGGCTCACTTTACGGCAGCCATAAGGCCGAGCTCGCCTTCGACCATGAGTTCCAGTCGGGCGACGGCGGTTTCCACTCCGGTGGCAACGATCTGGGCAAGGCGCTTACCGTTGACTATGGACGCGCTTACAAGCTCGATAAACTCGAGTACTATCCGCGCGATGACGCCGGCAACGGCACTGTGACCAAGATGCGTGTTGAGACGAGTCTCGATGGCGTCCACTGGACGAGCCAGGAGGTCGATTGGGCACGTTCCGCTGATTGTAAGACGGTAGCGTTTGACGGCACCGTGGCCGCCCGTTACGTGCGCATGACACCGCTCGCCTCGGTCGGCAATTTCTTCTCCGCGTCCGAGATTGCCATCTACAAGACCGACGGCACGGATGGCTTCGCCGTGGGCTCCAACCTCAACAAGGCCACGATCTCCGACGGAGACTACTCCAACATGAAGAACTATCTGGGCCTCGAGAATCGCGAGCCCGATACCCCGACGTTCGGTTCGCAGATCCGCGACCACTTCGCCGACCTCAACGATAACGGCGTTTACGACGTCTACGATTACTCGTTCACCATGGCGGGTCTTGACGGCGGCACTAAACAAAAGGGCAAGGTCGCAGGTTCGCTCGCGGTGATTCCGAGCAAGACCGAGGTCGAGGCCGGTGATGAGATCACCGTTGATGTCTATGCGGCCGACGCCAAGAACGTCAACGCCCTGGGCGCTCTCGTCAACTTCAAGAGCGACCAGTTCGAGTTTGTGTCCGAGAGCATCGCGCAGGACGGCTCGACTGCCGGCATGGAGAACCTGTCTCGCGAGAAGGTCCAGTTCGCGGACAGAACGCAGACTATCAATCTCGCCTTTGCCAACCGCGGCGATGGCAAGCTCTACAACGGTACCGGCGCGGTGGCGAGTTTCAAGCTCAAGGCCAAGACCGCCGGCAAGGTCGAACTGCCCTCGACATCTTGGCTCATCGGTCCGGCATGCGACGCACTTGAGTTTGCGAGCGACGGCACGGTGACGATGCCGGATGTTCCTCAGCCAACGGTTGCCGAGTACGGTCAGGATGCCTTCAACATCACGATGACCAACGATGAGCTCACGACCGACGACGGGACCAACGTCGAGAAACTTATCCAGCAGAAGAGCTATAACGCGCTGTTCGATAATAACGAGGGCGACAACGGCTTTGAGTTCCTATGGAACTGGAGCGGCAACTGGGACAGCGAGGGTAAGCTTCCGAGTTACGTGAAGCTTCCCACCACGATGACATTCGCATTTAAGACGCCGTCGAAACTCGATAGTGTCGAGGTCGTTAACCGCAACGGTGGCAACGGAACCGTGCAGAAGATCAAGGCTGTCGTGACGTTCGAGGATGGCTCGACCCAAGAGTTCGCGGGCGGGGAGTACGATTCCTTCCTTGCTCGCTACGCCTTTGACCTCTCTGCCGAGAACAAGGGCAAGAAGGCGACCAAGGTCGAGGTCACGCCGCTTGAGGCATCGGGTGACCAGATGCTCACACTGCGTGAGGTCAACTTCAACTACACGCAGGGTGTCGAGGCCATCGAGGGTGTCGAGCTAGGCAAGAACCAGACCGAGTTCTTTGAAGGCGACATTACGCCCGTCGACGCCAAGGCTACGCCTGAGAGCGCTGGCTACCCCTATGTGACGGTCGAGAGCTCCGACCCCTCTGTGGTAAGCGTCTCCGCTGTTCAGGCTGGCGATAGCGTGAGCTACTACCTGCGTGCCAACAAGGCCGGCAAGGCAAAGATCACGGTGGCGTCGGTACTCGACCCCTCCAAGACCGCATCCTATGAGGTCGAGGTCAAGGCTGGTGTCGATACCTCTGCGCTCGTAGCAGCGCTTTCCAAGGCCGCGGGCTACAGCGAGTCCGTCTACACCAAGGATTCCTATGCAGCTCTCACCACTGCGGTCGAGGCGGCTCAGAAGCTCCTCGACAGCGGCCAGGGCAGCTATAGCAAGAAGGATGTCGCAGACGCCACAGCCAAGATCGAGAAGGCAATCGACGGCCTCAAGATGCGCCCTGTTGATGAGAAGATTCTCATCAACACGCCCGAGAACCGCAAGAACGTCAAGGTGGCCGGCTTCTCGAGTGAGGCCGACTACGAGGGCAGCAACGCCGTCAACGCTCTCGACGGCGACGAGCGGACGCTTTGGCACAGCGACTGGGCCCATGGGACCGGTATGCCCCAGTATCTGAGTGTCGACCTGGGCCGCGACTACGATCTCACCGACGTTACATTCCTGCCGCGCCAGGACGGCGGCACTAACGGCGATATCTTCGAGGCCGAGATACTGGTCTCCGACACTGCCGACGGTTATGAGAAGGGCACCGCCGCGTCGATGGGTACGTTCGCCTTCGACAACGATGGCCGCGTGCTCACCGACCGTGGCGACTGGAAACAGATGAGCTTTGGCGCCGCGCGCGGTCGCTACGTGACCGTCAAGGTGATTCACGCCGGCGGGGGCGACGTTGATGCCTACTGCAGCATGGCGGAGCTCAAGTTCTACGGTACGGCCGTCCCCGATCCGGTGGCGAAGGATGATCTCACTGCCGCGATCGAAAAGGTTGATGCCGAGCTTGCCGCCGGCGACCTCAAGGCCGGCGACTACACCGAGGCCTCCTGGACGGCGCTCGAGAACGCCCTGGCGAGCGCCCGCGCCATCTTGAGCGACGAGGATGCCACGCAGGACGAGGTCGACCAGGCGCTCAGGGCGCTCGAGAGCGCCCGCGACGCGCTCGAGAAGACCCCGGTGGTCCCGGTCGAGAATCCGACTAAGAAGCAGCTCAAGGCCCTGGTCAAGCAGGCGAAGGAGACTGACACCAGGGGCAAGACGGCCGAGTCTGTCAAGGCCCTGACGGATGCCATTACCTACGCCGAGGACGTCTTGGGTGATGAGAATGCTTCCGACACCCAGATCCAGGCGGCCTATAGCCAGCTCAAGCTGGCCATTGAGAGCCTCAAGGATGCCGATTCCGGCAACCAGGGCGGCTCGGGCAACCAGGGTTCCGGCAATGGCTCGAACGGCGGCAACCAGGCGGGCAAGCCCGCAGGCGACAAGGCCCAGGGCAGCAAGAAGAACGGTTCGGCGATTCCCAATACCGGAGACCAGACGGCGGCGACCGTCGCGACCGTCGGTGGTCTTGGCGCCATCATCGCCGCGATCGGCGCTTTCTTCCATCGTCGCAGCAAGGCTAAGTAGCCCCAGCAACAGCTAAGCAAGCGTGCCCGCCGTCCCACCCAAGGACGGTGGGCACGCTTTTTGAATGTAGGTAGAAAGCTCCGACCCTTCGGCCTTAATCTCGCAAAGCGTTCCGTCTCCCGCCGAACACATCAGCATCGGCGGCTATACTTGAATTATTTGCAGTTAAGGGTCGCGGATTGGCCGCGTCACCGCTCTCAACAGGAGGTCTTTGTTTATGGCAGATCAAAAGCCGGTTGTCGGGATCATCATGGGCTCCAAGTCCGATCTGGGCGTTATGGAAGGCTGCACCGCCGAGCTCGAGGCGTTCGGTGTGCCCTATGAGCTCGTCATTGCGAGCGCACACCGCACACCGGCGAAGGTCCACGAGTGGGCTTCGACTGCTGCCGATCGCGGTATCAAAGTGATTATCGCCGCCGCCGGCAAGGCCGCTCACTTGGGTGGTGTCGTGGCTGCCTTTACGCCGCTGCCGGTTATCGGCGTGCCTATGAAGACGAGTGACCTGGGCGGCATGGATTCGCTGCTATCGATGGTGCAGATGCCTTCGGGCGTGCCCGTGGCCTGCGTTGCCATCAACGGCGCCAAGAACGCCGCCATCTATGCCACACAGATTCTGGGTGCTTGCGACCCCGAGTACCGCAAGGTTATCGAGAAGATGAAGCAGGAGATGGCTGACGCCTAAGCGTTTCGCCGTTTCACCGCAGTATAAGGAGAGCCATGTCCGATTATCAGGGAAAACGATTCAAGGCTTCTCAGATTCCCGATCCGTCGAAGCCGGGTGCTGCCCGTGCGGCACAGCAGGGTCGGACATCCTCTCCTCAGCAGCAGCGTGCGCCGCGTCCTGTAACGCCGATGTCCCATCATCGCCAGGATACGCCGGCTGCATATCGCCCTTCGTCGTATGATACGGCCAAGAAAGAATCGCGTTCTACGAAACAGTCGGGCGCTGCTCCGTCGAGCTATACCGAGCCGCCGCGCAAAAAGCGCCGCTCCGTTATCCCCATCTTGCTCATCATCGTGGGCATCGGTCTGATTGTCGCCGCCGCCGCTATTTTTATTAATGCCCAGATTGGCTATAAGCAGGCGAGCGATTCGTATCAGAAAATCGAGAAGCAATATGTAAGCGATAAGGACGCCAGCGGCGTGCCGATTATCGACTTTGATGCGCTTGCTCAGACGAACCCCGAGATTGTGGGTTGGATTTACGTGCCGGGAACCAACATCAACTATCCCGTGGTGCAGACCAACAACAACTCCAAATACCTCAACACGCTGTTTGACGGTACATCTAACGCGTCCGGTGCCATTTTCTTGGATAGTGATGACACCGCGCCGGGAATGGTCGACCAGCAGACCACGATTTACGGCCACCATATGAACGACGGATCGATGTTCAATGTGATTTCGGACACCACCGACCAGGCGACGTTCGATAGCATCGAGTTTGTGTATTACATCACACGGGATGCTACGTATAAGCTGCGACCGCTGGCGACCAAGGTGGTCGAGGACACGTATGCCAAGGCGCGCACGCCCAATTTTGAGGGCGACGACGGGCTCAAGAACTACCTGTCCGAGATGCTCGACGGTGCCTCTGCCGTGGCGAGCGATGCGGGCGATCGCGCCGCCTCGGCAACCAAGGTCGTAACGCTTGTGACCTGTCGTTCGTTATCGCTGAGCAACACGCGTGCTGTCATGGTGCTCACGCCGGTCGAGGAATAAGTTGTTCGAGAGTAGCTAAAAAAGCCCCGTTCCAAATTGGCTACTCGACGACGGTAAGGGAGAAATGATGCTCGAGAGTGGCAAATTGATGCCTTCGATTGATGCTTGGCTGCGCGAGGCCAAGGCCGATGCTTCGGCGGCAGGCTGTGGGATGTATCTGACGCATAACGGTGTGGTGCGCGCGACGCCCAAGGCCGAGGTGCGCGGAGTCGAGACCGATGGCGTGGCGCCAGGCCACAGGGTGGGCGGCATGGTCTTTGACTACGACGCCGAAAAGGTACGGTCTGCTATCGAGGCCACGCGCGCGATGCCGGGTATCGGCTATGTGCGCGTGTGGCTGGCAAGCGGCGAGCTTGCCGTAGGTGACGACATCATGCTCGTGCTTATCGGCGGGGACATTCGCCCACACGTGGTCGATGCACTGCAGGCGCTCGTTGGCACCATCAAGAACGAATGCGTGAGTGAGGTCGAGCGCGAGGCATAGAGGATTGCGTCGATAGAAGGATCGTTTATAAAAATGCCCACCGGTACGTGTGATACCGGCGGGCATTTTGCGTTTTGGGCGCGGTGAGCGCTACACGCGCGTCGCATCCTTGGGGCTCATGGTCATGCTCTGGAAGCGGTTTTCCATGTACTCGTTATCGAAGTGCTCTCCGTAGAACTGTGCGACGGGAATGTCCGGCTCCGTGCCGTTAACGCGCTGGTACCAGTAGTCGAGCGACTGCAGCGTCATGACGCCGTCGACCAGCATGATAACGGTAAAGATGACGGTGGCCGAGTAGCGGCTTTTCCAGGGGATCTTGTTGATAAGCTTAAGCAGCCTCGGCAGCAGCAGCTTGATCCAGATGAGGCCGCCCAGGCCCCACAGGCAGGCGAAGCCCGTGCAGGTGCGTCCGCCCGTGAGGACCACGAGCGGATCGGGCAAACCGAACAGCGTTATGTGCGAGTAGCTCCACGAGACCACGCCAAACGCGGTCTGCATAAACCAGCCCACGAACACCTCAAAGCTGGCGCCGAGCAGGGCGCTCACCAGGAAAATGATGATGGGGTTCTTTTTGTAGAAGCGGTTGAGCACCATGGTCATGAGCACGGCGCCAAATCCGTAGATGGGGCTGAAGGGCGCGTGACGAACACGCCTTCCCGTGGGCGGACTACAATGATGCCATC
>CABUDB010000043.1 GCA_902490245.1 uncultured Collinsella sp. | reverse complement strand
ATGGGCCGGGTCGACGTTCATTTCCTCAAAGTACAGATAGGTCATGATGTCGGCAGCGCCGAGCGAACCGCCCGGATGGCCGGACTTGGCAGCGTGCACGCCGGTGACGATGCCCTTCCTTACCTCGTTGGCAACCTTTTTGAGCTCTTCGTCGCTCATTGTGCCTTCCTTTCATCCTCATTAGACAAAATGCGCACGGCACCGAAGGTAATCCCAACACAGCCGCAATGCACGTACGTCATTCATTATGCTGGAAACTGATGGCTTTACCAGAGTTTTTATCATTATTTGAACAATTTAGCAGGCAGAACCGCTGATGAAACGGTTTATCAATGTGAACGTCTTTTGGATGGGACGCGGTCGGCCCTACGCGCTAATGTCCTTGAATCCCTCGCCGAAAGCTTCCGTAACGTCGGCGACCGTCACAATGGCGTGAGGATCGCGCTCGCGCACGATCGTCTTGAGGGTATTGAGCTCTCGACGGTTCACGATGACCATGATCACCGGCTTCTCGGCACCCGAATACATGCCAGTCGCCTTAAACTTGGTACAACCACGACCCAGGCCATACATGATATCGGCAGCGATATCAGGGAACTTGTCCGAGATGATGAGTACCATACGGCGTTTGTTGCCACCATCGACCACGGCATCGATCACGTAGCCGCTAATGACCATCGAAAGGCCTGCATATAGTGCATTTTCGATTGAAAAGACCGGAGCCGACAGCGCGCATACGGCAACATCGATCGCCATGACGGTCGAGCCCACGGGCAGCGAGGTATTACGCGAGATGATTTGGCCAATCGTGTCCGAGCCGCCGGTGTTGGCGCCGGCGCGCAGCACCATGCCGTAACCGATGCCTGTAATAATGCCGCCCCACATGGCAGGGAGCATCAGGTCCGCATCCGCCAGAGGTGCTACAAACGGGGCGAACAGATCGGTAAAGAAGCCCAGCAGCACAAAGCCCGTCGCGGTCTGCACCACGTAGAACATGCCGCCCTCGCGCATAACGACCAGCAACAGCAAGGCGTTCATCACAATCGTCTGAATACCAACGGGAAGCGATATGCCGCGCGATGCGCCGACCGCCTGGATAATGGTGGCAAGGCCCGTAACACCACCGGCAGCAAGGCCGTTGGGAATCAAAAACAGGTCGGTCGCAATAGCGGCCAGAGCGCACCCCAACATAATCTGGGGCAGGTCGTGAAAGAAGTTCATCGATAGAATGCGCTTGATGTCCAGACGATATGCCATGCTACCTCCCTCAAAAAAGCGCACCCAAACGGATGCGCTTCGAACTTCTTGCTGTATTCGATTCTACCGATTCGCCGAACAAAAACCACCCCTGCGCAGGGTTTGCTTTGGATACAAAACCACCCTGCTCGGAGGGTTTTATCCATTTCCACATAAACCGGGCGGTTTATGCAGATGGGATCTCTGCGTCAGCGTTGCCGGTGGCCCAGCGATGGTAGCCAATAACAAATGGGTCCAGGTCACCATCGTCAAGAACGGCCTCGACATTGCTGGTCTCCACGCCCGTGCGTAGGTCCTTGACCATCTGATACGGGTAGAGTACGTAGCTGCGAATCTGGTTGCCAAAACCAATCGTGGTCTTGGGTCCGCGGATCTCATCGAGCGCCTCAGCACGCTTCTCGAGCTCAATCTCGTACAGGCGAGCCTTGAGGATCTGCATGCACGCGGCCTTGTTCTGGATCTGGCTGCGCTCGTTTTGGCAGGTGACCACAATGCCGCTGGGAAAATGCGTCACGCGCACGGCGGAGTCGGTGGTGTTAACGCCCTGGCCGCCCGGGCCGCTCGCGTGGTACACGTCCACGCGGATGTCATCGGGACTGATCTCGATGTCGATATCATCGGGTAGCACGGGGATGACCTCGACGCCGGCAAACGTGGTCTGGCGGCGCTTCTTGTCGTCGGTGGGGCTAATGCGCACCAAGCGGTGGACGCCGGCCTCGGCGCGCAGCATGCCAAATGCGTCCTTGCCCTCGACGGTAAAGGTCGCACGGTCAATGCCGATGACCTCGGCCGCGGGACAGTCGTTGATGGTGACCTTCCAGCCGCGACGCTGGCAGTACTTCATGTACATCTTAAAGAGCATGAAGGTCCAGTCCTGGGCCTCCAGACCGCCCTGTCCGGGCTTGATGGTCACAATAGCATCGCCGTGATCGAACTCACCGGTAAACCAGCTCGAAAGCTCAAGCTCATCGATGGCACGGGCCAGGCGCTCAGCCGTGGCTGTAGCCTCCTCGCGAAGGGCGGCGGCATCGGGGTCATCCCCCATCTCCTCGGCAAGCTCCAGCGCGGCGCGGGCATCGGAAAGCTCGCCGCGCGCGTTGTCCACGGCAGCGATATCTTCCTTGGTGCGCGCGATTTCCTCCATGGTGACACGGGCGGCGTCGGCGTCATCCCAAAAGCCGGGGGCCACGCTTTTGGCCTCGAGCTCGGTCACGCGCGTGCGCTTTTCGTCCAAGTGGAGATACGACTCGACCTCGCCGAGCCGGTCCGCAAACGCGTCCAGCTCGGCGGGCGTTACCTCTAAAGCCTCAGCCATTAACGATTCCTGCCGTGGCAGTACTTAAACTTCTTGCCGCTACCGCAGGGGCACGGGTCGTTGCGGCCCACGTTGACGTACGGATCGTCGCTCTCGGACTTGCGATAGGTGGTCACCTTGCCACCGTTGTTGACGGCAGCCGGACCACCCTGGACAGCCGTGCGGGCCTGCACCTGCGCCTGCTTGCGCAGCACCGAGTCGCCGTTGTCACCATCGACCTCGGCAGGACCGGAGAAGTGCGCACCCTCGAGCGCGGGCTCCTCCTTGTGCTCCACGGCACGCGGGGCAGCCTTGATCTCGATGCGCAGAACCGTGCGCAGGTAATCCTCATACATGGTATCGACGAGTATCTGGAACGCGCCGTAGGCCTCGGTCTTGTACTCGACCAGCGGGTCGCGCTGGCCAAAGCCGCGCAGGCCGATGCCGGTCTTGAGGTAGTCCATCTCCTGCAGGTAGTTCATCCAGCGGGTATCGATGACGCGCAGCATGACCTGGGTGTTGAGCTCGCGCATCAGGTCCTCGCCCAAGCGCTCGGCCTTCATGTTGTAGCACTTCTCTACGTAAGCCAGGACATCGGCAGCCAGAGCCTCATAATCCTCGTCGGGGAACTTCGGCGTATCGATGTGGCCGGTGAGCTCCACAACCCACTTGCGCAGGCCCTCCAGGTCGCGCTCGCCATCGTGACTGTCCTTGGTGCAGAACTCCTGAACGCAGCGGTACACGGTGTCGTGCATGACCTCGGTGATGTGGTCGGTCAGGTCCTTGCCGTCCAGAATCTTATTGCGCTCAGCGTAGATGACCTGGCGCTGCTTGTTCATGACGTCGTCGTACTCAAGGACGCTCTTGCGCATGGAGAAGTTGATGCTCTCGACCTTGTGCTGGGCGCTCTCGACGGCCTTGGAGATGATCTTGTGCTGGATGGGCATGTCGTCGCCCATGTCGGCCGTGACCATCATCTTGGAGACGCGGTCCATCTTGTCGCCGCCGAACAGGCGCATGAGGTCGTCCTCGAGCGACAGGTAGAACTGGGTCTCGCCCGGATCGCCCTGACGGCCGGAGCGGCCGCGCAGCTGGTTGTCGATACGACGGGACTCGTGGCGCTCGGTGCCGATAACGGTCAGGCCGCCGGCGGCAAGCACGCGCTCGCGCTCGGCCTTGCAGGTCTCCTTGGCCTCGGCGTTAAACTGCTCAAGCTGCTCGGGCGTCACGTCCTCCATGGTCAGGCCCTCGTACTCAAGGCGCTCGCGCACCAGCTCGTCGGGGTTGCCGCCCAACAGGATGTCGGTACCACGACCGGCCATGTTGGTAGCGATGGTCACGGCGCCGTAGCGTCCGGCCTGGGCAACGATATGAGCCTCGCGCTCATGGTGCTTGGCGTTGAGGACCTCGTGCGCGATGCCGCGCTTGGTAAGGGCGGCCGACAGCTTCTCGGAGCTCTCGATGGAGACGGTGCCCACCAGGACCGGCTGGCCCTTGGCGTGACGCTGCTCGACATCGTCGGCGACGGCGTTGTACTTGGCCTGAATGGTACGGTACACCAGGTCCTCGTGGTCAACACGCTGAACGGGTTTGTTGGAGGGGATGACCTCGACGGGCAGCTTGTAGATCTCGCGGAACTCGGCATCCTCGGTGAGTGCCGTACCGGTCATGCCGGAGAGCTTGTCATACAGACGGAAGTAGTTCTGCAAGGTGATAGTGGCCAGCGTCTGGTTCTCCTCGCGCACGAGCACGCCCTCTTTGGCCTCGATGGCCTGGTGCAGGCCCTCGGAGTAACGGCGGCCTTCCATAATGCGGCCGGTGAACTCGTCGACGATCTTGACCTCGCCGTTGGTGACCACATACTGCTTGTCGCGGTGGAACATGTACTGGGCCTTCAGCGCCTGCTGCAGGTGGTTGACCAGCTGGCCGGAGAGATCGGCATAGATGTCATCGATACCCAGGCGGCGCTCGATCTTCTTAAGACCGCGCTCGGTGGCAGCGATGGTGTGCTTGGCCTCGTCCATGACGTAGTCGCCCGTGGGTTCAACGTCCTCGGTGGCGGTAAGCATGTCGTGCGACACGTCCTCGCCGCGCTCAAGGCCACGCACGGCACGCGCGAAGTCCTTGTAGGTACTGGCGGACTTGGTGCCAGCGCCCGAGATGATCAGCGGGGTGCGAGCCTCATCGATCAGGATGGAGTCAACCTCGTCGACGATGGCGTAGTTGTGGCCGCGCTGCACGCGCTGCTCGGGACGGGTAACCATGTTGTCGCGCAGGTAATCAAAGCCGAACTCGGAGTTGGTGCCGTAGGTGACGTCGGCCTGGTAGGCCGGGCGCTTGAGCTCGAGCGGCATGTTGTTCTGGAGCAGACCGACGGTCATGCCCAGGTACTTATAGATGCGGCCCATCCACTCGGAGTCGCGCTTGGCAAGGTAATCATTGACAGTAACGACGTGCACGCCCTTGCCGGCAATAGCGTTGAGATAGCCGGCCAACGTGGAGACGAGGGTCTTACCTTCGCCGGTCTTCATCTCGGCGATGTGGCCCTCGTGCAGCGCCATGGCGCCAATGAGCTGCACGTCAAAGTGGCGCATACCCATGGTGCGCTTGGAAGCCTCGCGCACGGTGGCAAAGGCCTCGGGGAGCATGTCGTCGAGCGACTCACCGTTGGCGTAACGCTCGCGGAACTTATCGGTCTGGCCGCGGAGTTCCTCCTCGGTCATCTTCTCAAACTGGGGCTCAAGACCGTTGATCTGGTCGACGATCTTGTAGTAGCGCTTAAGGTCCTTATCGGATCCAAAGGACAGCAGCTTTGACATGAATCCCATGTGGTTTTCCTTTTTGGCCATCGCCCACGCCGTGCAGCTGCGGGCGAGTTAAACACAGATGATTGTACTTTAGCCAAACAAGGCGCGGCCTATACGGTCGACCTCGACCGCCACGTAATAACTATGACCAACCTGCCGCAATGGAACGGGTTTATTTTGGCAGGTTTTATCTGAGCAAACGCCGTCTCTCTGCCATTTGGTGCCACGGGGACAGGTTAGCTTGCACCAATAAAAAGAAAAGGGCCGCGCACCCAAATGGATGCACGGCCCTCATGCCATGAATGCGAGTGATTCCGCGGCGAGCTATTTACTCAGCAGCCTCGGTGGTCTCGGCCTCGGCAGCGGCCTCCTCGACGGGAGCCTCTGCGGGAGCCTCGGCGGCCTGCTTGGCAGCCTCCTCGGCGAACTTAGCGGCACGCTTAGCCTTCTCGGCAGCCTTAGCCTCAGCGGCGGCCTTGCGAGCGGCCTCGGCCTCAGCAGCCTTGGCGGCCTTGGCAGCCTTGGCCTCCTCAGCCTTCTTGAGCTGGGCGGCAGCGGCGCCACCGAACTTGTCGGCGAAGCGCTGGACGCGTCCACCGGTGTCGACGAACTTCTGCTGGCCGGTGTAGAACGGGTGGCACTCGTTGCAAAGCTCGACCTTCATCTCAGACACGGTAGCGTGCGTCTTGAAGGTGTTGCCGCAGGAGCACGTCACCGTGCACTCGACATACTGGGGATGGATACCCTGCTTCATGGTAGGACTCCTTATTGGTCAGGCGCTGGTT
The DNA here is from genome assembly GCA_902490245.1 of uncultured Collinsella sp. GTDB lineage: Bacteria > Actinomycetota > Coriobacteriia > Coriobacteriales > Coriobacteriaceae > Collinsella. The sequence continues at coordinate 3,347 of CABUDB010000043.1, read as the reverse complement.
ACCGATCAGCGCATAAGGCGTCTTGGTTTCCGACCAAGACAACAAACTTGGCTATGGTACCACGGCGCCGCGCGTCCCACAAAAGGTTCACGGTCTTTTCGGAACGACACGAATCTGACCCATCGAAACACATCTCCACCGTTCCTTCAACTGGGAAAATGCCGTCCCCGGGGCCTGAGAAGGGCCCCGGGGACGTTCGACTGACTGCGGGAACGGCCTTTCCGCTCAATGTGTTCGGCTGAGATCGGAAATCAACCAAACTGAACTAGGCTCAGTTGACATGGTTAAAAACGAGGGGCGACGCTTTTGCGTCACCCCTCGTCCCGGCCGGTTGCTTTAGTTGTACACACGGTAGTTACACTTGAACTGGGTTATGTGTCCATAGTTGGAGCGGTACCAACCCGACGTATAGCTGATTGCCTCTGCGCCTAGATAGTCGTAGCCCTTGTTGTAGCGAAGCTGACGGTAGGTCGTGTCGTACTCTGCTACGTAAAACGTGTCTCCAGAGAAGGCTTTGTACCGGTCCTTAACCGTCGAAGCCATGTACGCGGGTTCGACATCGCCTTTCTCCCCGTTGAGCGCATAGACGGGTGCCGCGATTCCGCATAAAGCCGTTGCCACGAGGATGGCGTAGACAGCCATGCGCGACGCATTGGACTTCAGCTGTTCAAATAGTTTCATGTCATTCACCTCCCTCGTATGTATCGAGGTATTCCTGCTTGAGCGTCTGCGAGGACGACTTGATCTTTTCCACGAGCGTGCCGGCCTCGATGAAGTAGAACGAGTTGGTGAGGTCTGCCAGGTCGTCGAGTAGATGGCTTGAAATGAGCACGCTGCGTCCCCGCGCCACCTCGCTGCGCATCGCGTCGCAGGAGGTTTTCCGCTTTCCCGGATCGAGGCCGTTCAGCGGTTCATCGAGGATGAGGTACGGGCAATCGGTCGCTATCGCCATGGCAAGCTTTACCTGCTGCTTCATTCCCGTCGAGAGTTTACGGGTCGGCTTGTCGAGATATGGGGAGATTCCGAGGGAGTCGCAGAGCGAGTCGATGTCGGCGGCCGATTTCCACGCCTCCCTAACGAAAGCAAGGTGCTCGATGGCCGATAGCGTGGGATAGAGATCCGCGCTGCCCGAAGAGCTCAGGTAGACGAGTTCTGCAAATTCGGCTGATCGACGTTGGCAGATTCCGTCTGCCGCCAGGCTTCCCGAGCGGATGCGGGTGGGAAATTGGCCCGACAGCGCTTCAAGAAGGGTGGTTTTCCCCGAGCCGTTGGGAGCAACGAGGCCCGCCGCCGTTCCCGGGCTCAGGAAAAGCGACCCGATTGAAAGTATCGTCGTGCTTCCGTATCCCACGCTCGCGTCCAGAAGCTCGAGCCCATGGTGCTTTTTCGCGGGGCCAGGCTGTTTGGGGGAACGTGTCGCAACGGCGCCGACCGTAAAAAAGACCGCGACGTATGCCAGGGCCACGGCAAGCATCGATGCGCTGCCTGAACCGGAGCCAATGAATTCTGTCGGGAAGCATCCTACGTAACCCGTTGCCTCGATAGGCGAGAATACGGCCAGCGGCAGGAGATTGAGCGCGGCGTTATGCTCCAGTGCCGAATCGGACAGTAACGGGAATGCCGGGGCCGCGACAAGCAGCGCTGAGGTAAGGGGGCCCGCGAGGACGCGCCTCGTTGCGGTCGATAGGACGGCGGAGCAAACGGATATCAAGGTTCCGCCCGCAAGCAGCGCGAGAAGCAGGGCTGTGAAGACGTTTCCCGCGGTCGTGGTGGCAAGCGCGCCGTCATGGAAGAAGGCGATCGGGTACCCAATTTGCCCGAAGCCGTTTAGGGCCAAGGCGTAAATGCCCCCGGGTGCGAGGCCGGCGAGGAGCATCGCGGTCCCCGCGACGATTATCGAAAACACGATCTGGATAAGGCGCCGGAATTTGGGCGCGGGCGCCTTTGCCGCCAGGGTCCCGGGCCTTGTGGCGCCGAGCACGAGTATCGACGAGAGAAGGAAGGGGATGAAGGGAAGGAAAGACGGCGCCGCGGCAATGGCGTAAGGCAGGAAGGAAAGGAATGGCAGGTCGCTTGCGGAGGCCGGGATATCCGTGATGCCGGAACTGCTCAGAGCACGGCAATATGCGAGCTCCGCGTCATTGGTCTCTCGGTCTCCCACGATGGACCCGGATTGGAAGCCTTCGTCCATGAGCGCGTAGTAGCTCTCGGCAGAATCGAGAAAGGCGGCGTCGGTTTGAGCGGCAAGGGCGGCGTTCGCGTATCTTGCAAGCTCCGCGTCAGCTTGCTGCTCTGGAGATAGGTCTGTGCCGCTGGCCTGGGGCGCGCGCGTATTGAATGCGTCGACAAAGCCCTGCATGCCCTGCTTCATAAAGAAGGGCCCGTAGATGGGTGAATTGAACGCAATGGGGACGGAAAAGGCTGCAGCGAGAACGAGCGTACAAATCCATACGGCCCTGTCTCTTAGGATTAGTTTGAGAAGAAGTCGACAGTACATTTAGAAGCACCTACATTCCTCAAAGAATTGTTAGATTAAAAGTAACAGACCGGATGAAGATACGTGCGACGGGGGCGAGGCGAATGGCTGAGCGGTATCGATATGCGGGTTCAACGGTATCACATTGGCCACATAGATTTTTAACTTGCATTTCTACCCGCCCTTTTCGTAGAGTCGCCGATACGTGCTTAGCGCACCCTCGGCGCGTCCGGCAGGCTTTGCGAAATGGGATCCAGGAGACTTCGGCGCAGCATCATCTTGCGGAATGCTTCTAATGAGCCTCCCATCCTTCAAAAACAGAATCTCATCGCACAGCCTATCGACCGAATCCAAGATGTGGGATGACATGATGATGCACGTACCAGAATCGGCCAGCTTCCTGAGAATCTCGGAATGCAAGTCCACCCTGCTGGGGTCGAGCGCGTTCATGGGCTCATCTAATAGAAGGTACCGCGCGCCCGTCGCATACGCAATCGCCAGGGTAAGCTGCTGCTTCATGCCCTGGCTCAGAGTGCGGATCCTCATCTTCGCGAACTCGCCTATCTGCGTTTGTTCCACTATCTCTTCGATATCGCGAGCATGCGGCCACATATCGCAAACCATCTTGAGGTGATCTTCCGCACGCAATCCGGGATACAGCAGCGTCCCCTCACCAGGTGCATAGAAGATCATAGAACGGACCTCTCTCGCACCCGTACCCTGCACCTCATCCAGAACGATGCTCCCGTCCACACGAGGACCCGGCAAACCTGCCATCGCACGCAGCAACGTCGTCTTTCCATGCCCGTTCGGAGCGACGAGACCGTAGACCGTACCCGGGGCAAACTCAGCGTTCACCGAATCTACGAGC
>CABUDB010000042.1 GCA_902490245.1 uncultured Collinsella sp. | reverse complement strand
AAGGCAGCTTGTCGGCGTCGCCCCATCGTCACTCCAACCTCAACATCTTTGAACACTACAACGCCCCTCGTCAATTAACCAAGCGAAAGCAGTCGTTTGTAGACATCGAGGCCTTTGAGCAGGATTTCCTCGTCAAAGAGCATGGTATCAGTGTGAAGGGCGCTCATCGCATAGGCTGGGCAGCCATCTGCGTCGATCGGGTTTTCTCGCGCCTCCGGCACGCCCGTGCCCAGCAAGAAGAACACGCCCGGCAGATGCCGCTGATAGAACGCGAAATCCTCGGCGATTAGCAGTGGCTCGTCCACGAGCTGTAACTCGGGCAGAGCAGGCGCGATTCGGGCAAATAGCTCGGGGTCGTTATCGACCGGCGGATAGCCCTCGGCAAAATTGAGATCGTACGTGCAGCCCGTTGCGGTGCACGCCTCGTCGAGCACGCGACGCACGCCCTCTCGCGCACGGTCGAACATGGCGTCCGTAAACACACGCAAGCTACCGGCAACATGGGCCTTCCCCGCCACCGCATTGCAGACGGTGCCTGCCTGCAGCAGGCCGAACTTGCCAATGCAGGGCTCATCGGCACCCAGCTCATCCATCAGTTCGCGCTCGGCAACCAAGAACTTAGCAGCCGCCAGCGCCGCATCGTGCGACTCCTCGACCGGAACGCCATAGGTTTTGGCGATATGGATACTCGTGCCATGGATATGAATGTGTGTCTCGCTTGAGCGCGCCAGCAGCGGACCGGGACAACTCGCCAACGTACCGGCGGGCAAATCGGGCCATACATGGAAGCCAAAGATGCGATCTGCCCCATAGCGCTCAAATACGCCGCTCTCGCACACTGTCTTGGCGCCACCGGTCGTCTCCTCAGCAGGCTGGAACACAAAGAGCACGTTGCGCTTGATGGCACCCGGCTGCTCGCGAATCGTGCGGTCGACATGCGTCGCGGCGGCAAGCACCATGGCCATGTGTCCATCGTGGCCGCACGCATGCATCTTGCCGGGATGGGTCGAGGCAAAGACCGCGCCCGTTGCCTCCGTGATGGGCAGCGCATCCATATCGGCGCGAATCGCCGTGGCATGCACGGCACCAACGCCAGCGTCGAAGAAAGCGCAGACGCAGCTGGGGCACGGATGGGTCACCTCGCAGGCAAGCGGAGCGAGCACGCCCTCGATATAGGCGATGGTTTGCGGGAGATCGAAATCGAGCTCCGGGATGCGGTGCAGGTCGCGACGATAACGACGGAGTTCTTGGAGCTCGGTCATAGAGAATCCCTTCGTAAGGCACATCTGTTGCAACTTATTGTGATACAGGATTGTGGCACACATATTTCTAGCATGATGCTGCATTTTTTACCCGTTATATACGAATACTCTTGTTTGGTAAAGTGCAACGTGGTAGGGTCTTTACCACTTGATAGAGGCGCGGGCACGAAGAGCCGCGGGCGAGTCGGCAGACTTTGACCCTGCGGGGAGGCGAAACCCGCCGAACTGGGTTTTTCGGGCACGAACAGCCTGGTGGGCCTGCGGGAAACACCCGCAGGACTGTCTGCAGCAATGCGGGAGCGCTATCCGGACATGGGGTCCACGCTATGCGGATTCGATGCGCAGGTAGCGCCGTCTGGATAGCGAGGTTTACGGGACATGGCATTGACCCCCAACGAGGCATACGCGGCTAAGCAGCCGTTTGTGGACAAGGAGACGCTCGAGCATATCGTCGAGCAGTTCCCCACGCCGTTTCATCTATACGACGAGGCGGGCATCCGCCGCAACATGCAAGAGGTGCGCGACGCCTTTGCATGGAACCCCGGCTTTAAGGAATACTTTGCCGTCAAGGCAAATCCCAACCCGGCGCTCATCTCCATTCTCAACGAACACGGCTGCGGATGCGATTGCTCGAGCTATACCGAGCTCATGATCGCCCGCTCGCTGGGCATTACGGGGCATGACATCATGTTCTCGTCCAACGACACCCCCGCGGCGGACTTTGAGCTTGCCGACAAGCTGGGCGCCATCATCAACTTCGACGACATCAGCCACATTGAGTTCTTTGAGCGCGTTGCGGGGCCCATCCCCAAGACGGTCAGCTGCCGCTTTAATCCGGGCGGCCTGTTCCAGCTCTCCAACGGCATTATGGACAACCCCGGCGACTCCAAATACGGCATGACCACCGAACAACTCTTTGAGGCCTTCCGCATGCTCAAGGCCAAGGGCGCCGAGAATTTTGGCATCCATGCCTTCCTTGCCAGCAACACCGTCACCAACGACTACTACCCCAAACTCGCGCGCATCCTCTTTGAGCTTGCCGTGCGCCTGGAGCGCGAGACCGGTGCACACGTCGCCTTCATCAACCTATCCGGCGGCGTCGGCATCCCCTACCTGCCCGAGCAGCAGGCCAACGACATCCATGCCATCGGCGAGGGAGTACACGCGGCCTACGACGAGATCCTGGTTCCCGCCGGCATGGGCGATGTGGCGATCTGCACCGAGATGGGCCGCTTTATGATGGGCCCCTATGGGTGCCTGGTCACCAAGGCCATCCACGAGAAGCAAATCTACAAGGACTATATCGGCGTGGACGCCAGTGCTGTTGACCTTATTCGTCCCGCCATGTATGGCGCCTACCACCACATTACGGTGATGGGCCAGCCGGGTGGCGACGACAAGACCGCAGCGCCCGTTACGGGCACCTACGACATCACGGGCAATCTGTGCGAGAACAATGACAAGTTCGCCATCGACCGCGAGCTGCCGCATATCGACATGGGTGATGTGCTCGTGATTCACGACACCGGCGCGCATGGCTACTCCATGGGCTACAACTACAACGGCCGCCTGCGCTCCGCCGAGGTCCTGCTGCGCCCCGATGGCTCGGCAGACCTCATCCGCCGCGCCGAGCGCCCGGGCGATTACTTTGCCACGCTCGACGTGCTGCCGTGCGGCCGCGAGCTGCTGGCCAAATCGCGCGCCGATGCCGCCCGTCGTCGCGCTCAGGACGAGCGCCTAGCAGTCGCCGCCCAATGGAACAAACGCGTCCAGATCGCGGAAGCGAAGGAGATAAACATGGATGTCCGCAACCTCGAGGGTTCGATCGTCGCCCTCGTCACGCCGTTTAAAAAGGACGGCAGCGTCGACTTTGACGCGCTCGAGCGCCTTATCGATTTCCACCTGCAAAATGGCACCGACGCCATCCTCACCCTGGGCACCACCGGCGAGAGCGCCACGATGACCGATGACGAGGACAACTCCGTCGTCGCCGCCGTGGTCAAGCAGGTTGCAGGACGCGTCCCCGTCATTGCAGGCTCGGGCTCCAACTCCACGCAGACCATGCTCACCAAGTCGCTCACCTACCAGGGCTTGGGAGCCGACGGCCTGCTGCTCATCACCCCCTACTACAACAAGTCCAACGAAGAGGGCATCTATCAGCACTTTAAGACCGTAGCGGATGCTGTGGACATCCCCTGCATTCTGTACAACATCCCCGGCCGTTGCGGCTGCGGCATCAGCGAGCGCAATGTGGAGCGTCTGGCCGCGCACCCCAACATCATGGGCATCAAGGAGGCCTCGGGCAACGTCGCCTACGCGGCCAAGATCGCCCACCTGCTGTCCGATGACTTCCGAATGTACTCGGGCGAGGATGCACTCACCGTGCCGCTCATGAGCCTAGGCGCTTCGGGTACCATCAGCGTGTGGGCAGACGTTCAGCCGCAGCTCGTGCATGACATGTGCCGCGCCTATCTGGACGGTGACGTGGCGCGTGCCCGCGATATCCAAATTGCCGGCCAGCCGCTCATCAATGCCCTCTTTAGTGAGGTCAACCCCATCCCCGTCAAAGAGGCGCTCGCTCAGATGGGTATGATCGAGGCAAACTACCGTATGCCGCTGTGCCCCATGGACAACGACACGCGAGCCGCACTTACCGATGCTCTGAAGGGAGCTGGTCTGCTTGATTAAGACCGTCATTATGGGAACGGGTCGTATGGGCTCGCTCATCCGCACCACCGCCGAGGGCGTTGTCGACGCCGCCGGGCAGCCCGTCTTTGATATCGTGGCCCAGATTGGCTTCGATTTGAGCGAGCTCGAGAACGCACCGGCTGCCGATGTGATTATCGACTTCTCGAACGTCGCGACCTTTGACGCCGTTGTCGCCTATGTCGAGCGCACGGGCGCGGCACTCGTCTCCGGCACCACGGGCTATTCGCCTGAGCAGATGGATCGCTTGCGCGAGCTGGGACAGAACACCCGTGTCATGCACTCGGGCAATTACTCCATCGGCATCGCCGCCCTGCGCCATCTGGTTGCCCAGGCCACGCGCGAGCTGCCCGGCTTTGACTGCGAGATTGTCGAGACGCACCACAACCAAAAGGTCGACGCCCCCAGCGGCACCGCCAAGCTGCTGCTCGATGCCGTAGTCGAGGCCGAGCCCGAGGCAGGCTACCACCCCGTCTACGGACGCGAGGGCATGTGCGGCGCGCGCGACCCCAAGGAGATCGGTATGCACTCGCTGCGCGGCGGCACCGTCGCCGGCGTGCACGAGGTGAGCTTCTTTGGCCAGGACGAGGAGGTCACGCTCACGCACCGTGCCACGAGCCGCCAGATCTTCGTCAACGGCGCCCTGGCCGCCGCCCAGAAGCTCGTCACCCGCGACTCCGGCTTCTACACCTTCGACCAGGTCATGTTTGTCTAACCAGGTATCAACCGTATCCACGCAAAGGAGAAACAGCATATGAGCAACGCAGCCGAGATGGATGCACAGGAGATTATCAACTACATCGCCACCGCGCCCAAAAAGACGCCCGTCAAGCTGTACGTGCGCGAGAAGCCGGGCATGAAGGTCCAGTGGGGCAATGCACACGTCTACGGCGGCCGTCGTGGCAAGACCGTCTTTGGCGACTGGGAAGAGCTCAAGGCCATCCTCGATGCCAATGCCGACTCCATCGACTACTACGACGTCGAGAATGACTGCCGCAACTCCGCCGTCCCCATGCTCGACCTTAAGGGCATCAATGCCCGCATTGAGCCGGGCGCGATCATCCGCGACCGCGTCGAGATCGGCGACCGCGCCGTCATCATGATGGGCGCCATCATCAACATCGGCTCCGTTATCGGCGAAGGCTCCATGATTGACATGGGCGCCGTGCTGGGCGGCCGCGCCACCGTGGGCAAGAACTGCCACATCGGCGCCGGCACCGTACTGGCAGGCGTTGTGGAGCCCGCCAGCGCCACGCCCGTCATCATCGAGGACGACGTCATGATCGGCGCCAATGCTGTGGTCCTGGAGGGCGCGCGCGTGGGCAAGGGTGCTGTCGTTGCCGCCGGCGCCGTGTGCGTCGAGGACGTCCCCGCCGGCGCCGTCGTGGCAGGTGTCCCCGCCCGCGTCATCAAGATGCGCGATGAGAAGACCGACAGCAAGACCGGTCTCGAGGAAGGCCTGCGCCAGCTGTAGGGTTACGCGGTTTTGACAAACCGCGTAACAGGTCGACGCTGCAAACGCCCCAGAGCGGCAATCTGACGTTCAATCGTCGGGCATGACCTAAAGGTCAATGCCCTCCTCTTTCACGTCACCTTGCTCGCTCTGGGGCGTTTTCGCTGACTTATGCTCAACCTGCGGGGCAATTCATCCCTAAACAAGAAGGCCGAGGCCCCAAGGAGCTTCGGCCTTCGCTTTCTCGCTGCAGGCGTAACGCAACTCATCGATTCTCGATGCTGCCGATATTCTTGAGCTCGATGGAGATGAGGCCGTTGGGCTCGTTGACAAACTCGATGTACTCGGAGTTCGAACCCATCTCGGCCGGGAAGCTGATCTCGATACCCGTATCGGTACGAATCTTATGATTGCGCACCGCCGCGCGCTCGACCTGCTTGCGCTCCACGGGAACGCGCTCGGGAACCTTCTCCTCGGTCAGTGCCGCGCGCACACTTTCCTTGATGACCGGTTCGTCCTCAAAGACCTCATCGACGATATCCCAAGGCGGAAGCTCCTCGTCATCCTCGACCTTCTCGGCCACAGCGGCCTTAACCTTGGCGAGCGCCACGGCCGTGTTGGCGCCGTGCTCCTCGGCGACTTCCTCGACCACACGCGTCACGGTGTCGATGACCTCCTTGCCAGATACGCCCGTGTCGCACTGCAGCAGGCCATCGGGAATGAGCATGCGGTCTTCGCCGGCAATCTTGCGCCTCTTGTCTACGTAGCCGATCTCCATGGTACTCGCGCGCACGATAGCATAGCTCGGCACCTTTTGCGAGGGGTTCGGCAGAATGGCGTAGTGGCGCGCGATGTCGTTGCGCACCTCCCCCTCCTCGCGGCCCACTTCGTGCATAAAAGCCTGCTTGGAGCCCAGCAGCATCACGGCAAACCAGCGGGCATCCTCATCGTCGTCAAAATCAGCCACGAGCACGTCGGTGGACTCGGCTTTCTCGGCTTTGGTGAGCTCGGAGGAGATAAACTCCGCAATCTGCTGCGACAGGTCCACGAACTCGCGCTCGCCAAAGAAATAACCCTTGAGCTCGCCGCCAAACGCAGAGTTCTCGGCAAACGTGGCGCGTTTATTGTCAGCCGAGGTACGTGCGCGGCGCAGATGCGTGGTCACGAAGTTGCGCACGGTACGGCTCTCGATATCGAGCTCGCGTTGGCTCATGACGTTGACGGCAGAGTCAAAGTCCAGGATATGCAGAATCGCGTGATTGATTTTCATATACGGCATTCCGTTCTAGATCGATTTCGGCACGAACCAGTATAGCGGTCGAGCCCGCCCCAGGCGCATCGAAGCTTGATGCATCGGGGACAGGTTGCTTTGCACCAATGGTTAGTGCAGGAGCTCGGACTGCCAAGCCTCGAGCTGTTCTGCCAAACTCTTGCCGGCAGCGGGCATGTCGATCTGGGGTCGTTTGGGCAGCAGTGCGCATTTAAGGATTGCCACGATGGTCTGCGAGACAAAGCGTCGCGTATCCTCGTCAAAGCCTTGCGCAGCCTGGAGCATCACGGGCAGGCTCTCGCGCAGATTCCCGGCGATATCCGCAAACCGCTCAGCACCCGTAGCTTCAAACACGGAGAACAACGCATCTACAAAACGCTCGCGCTCGCTAGGTGACACTGCAAGCAGCATCTCGCGAATGGAGCCATCAACGTATCGAGCACCGGCGGACAGGCGCTCACAGTACACGAAGTCGCGACCATCAACCACCCAGCTAAAGGGATTATGCTGCAGCAGGCTGAACTCGGTGCTCTCAACGATGGCATAGTCCTCCTGTGTCTCGAACATCATGCCAAAGATCGACGACCGAGGTAGCGTCTTGTCGATTCGACCGGAAAGATCGGCAAAGGCGCTGCCGCTCAGAAACTCCTCGACGAAGCCCGGACCATCATGGGAATACGCCCGTTCGATTCGCCCACGGGCGACATCGGAGCACATCGCCGCACCGTACACCGCAAGGTTTCCGCCCTTGGAATGACCTCCGCACAAAAGCGGCCCGTCAATCGCGTCCGCCGCCTCGTCCACATAACGCGCCGCGGATTCCTGGGCCGGCACAGGACACCGGAACGCCATGTTAAAGTCCTCTTTCCAGCCCACAATCGTGCTGTCGGTCCCCCGGAAGGAGAGATAACTAAACCCCGCCGGAAACCGGAACGCCATGGCTGCAAACTGCTCCGTCGCCACCACATCGCTCACGGCACGATAGCCGCAAACGTGCACGCCACGGTAGCGAGGGCTTGCTGCCACGGCCTCCAACAAGGCCCTGCTCCCCTCTGGGTCCCACAAGTCACCAATCATGTCCCGGTAGCACTCGGCACGCAGCAACTCGCGTACGTCTAGGCCCTGCCAGTTCGTCAGCTCCGCCATATCACCCGGCAAACGCAAATAGGACAACCACGCAAAGACCAGGCTATCCACCGCACAGAACGGCTGCTCCTCAAACGGATAAAACGCCGTCTGGGCATAGGTCAAAAAATTAGGCGAATCCGACATGGCCCTCCCATCAACTATGGCGCATTGGGATGGTCCAAAGTAACCTGACCCCCTTGCACCAAAAAGGCGTCCGGACCGTGTGGCCCGGACGCCTTTCATTGTAGCCTGTTGCCCAAAAGAGCTTGATTTAGCAGGAGAAGTCGACGCTGTCGATGATGCCCTTGAGGGCCTTGGCGGAGGCGGTGAGCTCATGTTGCTCGTCATCGTTCAGCGGCACGGGGACGCGGCAGACGACGCCGTCGCGACCAACGACGGTCGGCATGGAGATAGCAAGATCGGACAGGCCATACTCGCCCACCATGAGCGAGGAGACGGGCAGAACGGTCTGCTCATCGCGCATGACGGCGGTGCAGATGCGCTTGACGGCCATGGCGACACCGTAGTAGGTGGCGTGCTTCTTCTCGATGATGGTGTAAGCGGAGTTCTTGACGTCCTCGGCGATGCGCTTCTCGGCAGCTTCGTGCTCCAGATGGCCGTGAAGCTCGCAGAAGGTGTTCAGCGGCACGCCGGCAACCTGAGCGCTGGACCAAGCGACAAACTCAGAATCGCCGTGCTCGCCCATGACGTAGGCCTGGACATCGCGCGGGTCGACCTCGACGTGGGCGCCGAGCATCTGCTGCAGACGGCCGGTGTCGAGTACAGTGCCCGAACCGATGACATGGCCCTCAGGAAGGCCGGACATCTTGATGGCGGCGTAGGTCAGAACGTCAACCGGGTTGGAGACGATGAGTAGAATGCCGTCGAAGCCAGACTTCTTAATCTCGGGAATAATGGACTTAAAGATGCTGACGTTCTTGTTGACCAGGTCCAGGCGGGTCTCACCGGGCTTCTGGGCAGCGCCAGCGGTGACGACGATCATGGCAGCGTCGGCGACATCGGAATAATCGCCGGCGTAGATCTTCATCGGCTCGGCAAACGTCATGCCGTGCGCGATATCCAGAGCCTCACCCTCGGCGCGGTTCTTGTCCACGTCGATGAGGACCATCTCGGAGAACAGACCGCTCTGCATCAACGCGAACGCCGAAGACGAACCGACGAAACCGCAGCCGACAATAGCGACCTTCTTCTCGTTAACCATTAGAAACTCCCATCTCTCTCCACAAACAAGCCGCCCGGGAACGACCCGAGCGGCTTGCCGTAATCCCAATACATCCAATCGGGACTTTGATTATGCTCCTATTCGCAGCCAAATATCGACCGTTTACCGAAATTATTTGCAGGATTCGTAAAATAACTGCACGAAATCGGTTTCGAGCTATTGACGAGCCGAAATAGCTTTCTAATACAGGCCCGCCTCGCGAATGGCCTCGACAGCCAAAGCAATCTGGTCGGGCGGCAGGACCAGCGCCATGCGCACATGCCCCTCGCCCGAAGGACCAAAGCTCGCGCCCGGCGTCACCACAACGCCGGCCTTCTCCATAAGCTCCTCGCAAAACGCCATGGAATCGGTGCGACCACCGGGAAGCTTGGCCCACACAAACATAGAGCCATGCGCGTTGGGACGCTCCCAGCCCAAGCCCTCAAGACCGTCGCACAGGGCATCGCGGCGCTCCTGGTACTTCAGACGCTGCGCCTCGACCTCATCGCGCGGACCGTTCAGGCAGGCGATAGCAGCCTTCTGGATCGGGAAGAACATACCAAAGTCGATCTGGCCGCGCAGCTTGGCAAAGGCAGAGACCACGTCCTCGCGGCCGACCAAAAAGCCGATACGCGCACCGGTAACGTTAAACGACTTGGAAAGCGAGAAGAACTCCACGCCCACCTCAAGCGCACCAGGATACTGCAAGAAGCTTCCGCCCGGCTCGCCGTCGAACACGATGTCGG
>CABUDB010000041.1 GCA_902490245.1 uncultured Collinsella sp. | reverse complement strand
ATGTCCATCCCCTCAACTAATAATTATAGCTAGAAAGATGGCATTTTTATTCTATAGCCTCAAGCAGCACGCTTTGCTGACGTCAAATCTTGTCATTACAAACATGCCCTTTAGCGCTTAAGACTCGTGGTCTGCCAGTCAGCTATGATGCGGGCCCATTTCCTGTGCAAGTCGCGTTCGCGATCGATAAACATGATGGCAAACGCGATAAACAGCAGCACGCTCGCCACCGCAATGGCGCGCAGACCCATGCGCTCAATGCACCAATTGCCCAGCACGGCACCAAACACAAAGGTAAAGATCACACCAAAGTACAGCAGGCCGTTTTCCAAAAAGCCGCGCTTGTGGGTAATGATGTAATCGTCCACGTTTTGCAAGGCATTACGGAGGTTGCCGATACACATGGTCGTGGCGATGCCGTGTCCATGAATCTTGCGGAAGCTCTCGACCTGCATACCGCAGGCAAACGAAGTAAGGCAGTTGGCGAGCAGGTTGTAACCGCCACCGGGGATAAAGCTCACGCCCAGCAAGATGACGGCTTCAAAGAACACCGTCACCTGACGCCAGTGGATCACGCTGCCAAAACGCTCGTGTACCAGGTCGGCAAGCATAATGCCCACAGCAAACGAAACCACAGGGAAGAAGTAACGCCCCGCAAGTGCCCAATTGCCCTCCGAGATGCTCACGCCCACCAGCAGGATGTTGCCCGTCTGCGCGTTGGCGAAAACATGGTCGCGCCCAATGTACGAATACACATCCATAAAACCACCGGCGAGCGCCAAGATGATGCCCAGCTCAATGGATTCCGATATCTGTTTGGCACGCTGCATCGTCGTGCATCCTCCTTGTTGACGACCCTCTCGTGCGTTGGCGGAGACATAGCCGCCGTTCATACTGTAACCCATTGACAACATGGCGTGCGCGCGAGACGGGTTCTCCAACGCGCAGATACACAGTCTGGAAACAAACGGCGGGCGCGGCACCGACACCCGAGACCTCGTGTACTCCACCAGTCTTTTTAGCCCCGTCCTAAAAAGACTGGTTACAATTACGTGCAGCATACAAACACCGGGAGGGATCGTGGCAAAAAAGCCTCAGCACGCTCAGAACAACCAGCGCAGTCAGCAGGGCAAACAGGGCCAGCAGCAAAAGCGCGGCGGTAAGGCACAGGGCTCGCGTCCCACGCATGCCCCGACAGCTCCCGCCCGTCCCTGGCGTCCGGGCCGCGATAAGTTCCTCCCCGTCAGCCGCGCCGATATGGACGCGCGCGGCTGGGACCAGTGCGACTTCGTCTATATCTGCGGCGACGCCTACGTGGATCACCCCAGCTTTGGCATGGCTATCATCAGCCGCGTACTCGACGCGCACGGCTACAAGGTAGGAATCATCTGCCAGCCCGACTGGACCGACCCCGCCAGCATCACGGTGCTCGGCGAGCCGCGCCTGGGCTTTCTCGTCAGCGCCGGCAACATGGACTCCATGGTCAACCACTATTCGGTGACCAAGCACCGCCGCCACACCGACGCCTATACCCCTGGTGGCGAGGAGGGGCGCCGTCCCAACCGCGCCGTCACGGTCTACGGCAACCTCATCCGTCAGACGTTTAAGGACGCCCCCATCATCATCGGCGGCATCGAGGCGAGCCTGCGCCGCCTGGCCCACTACGACTACTGGCAGGACAAGCTCAAGCGCTCGGTACTGCTCGACTCGGGCGCCGACATCCTCATCTACGGCATGGGCGAGCACGCGATTGTCGAGATCGCCGACGCGCTCGACGCGGGACTGCCCGTCGATCAGATCACCTACATCAACGGCACCGTCTACCGCACCAGCTCGCTCGACGAGGTCTACGACTACGACCTGCTGCCCAGCTGGGACGACCTTGCCGCCGACAAGCTCAACTACGCGCGCAGCTTTAATGTGCAGCAGCAGAACATGGATCCCATCACCGGACACCGCCTGGTAGAGCCCTACCCCAACAGCGTCTATGTGGTGCAGAACCCGCCGTCGGCGACGTTAACGACCGATGAGATGGACGAGGTGGCCGAGCTCCCCTACGCACGCGATTGGCATCCCGACTACGACGCGGCAGGCGGCGTGCCGGCCTTTGCAGAGATCAAGTTTTCCATTAGCTCCAACCGCGGCTGTTTTGGCGAGTGCTCGTTTTGCGCCCTCACCTTCCACCAGGGCCGCGTGTTGCAGATGCGCAGCCACGACTCGATCATACGCGAGGCCGAGCTGCTCACGCGCGATCCCGAGTTTAAGGGCTATATCAACGACGTGGGCGGACCGACGGCAAACTTTAGCCGCCCTGCCTGCGACAAACAGCTCAAGCACGGCGTGTGCAAGAACAAGCGCTGCCTGTGGCCGAGCGTATGCAAGAACATGGTGGTCGATGAGAGCGGCTACACGCAGCTGTTGCGCGACCTGCGCCAGCTGCCGGGCGTCAAAAAGGTCTTCGTCCGCAGCGGCATCCGTTTTGACTACACCATGGCCGACACCTCGGACGAGTTTTTGCGCGAGCTGCTGGAACATCACGTCTCGGGCCAGCTGCGTGTAGCACCCGAGCACGTGAGCGACGCGGTGCTCTCCGTGATGGGCAAGCCGAGCCGCGCCGTCTACGACGCGTTCTGCCGTAAATTTGAACGCCTGAACCGCGAATACGGACTCAAGCAGTATGTGGTGCCGTACCTAATCTCGAGCCACCCCGGTTCAACGATGAAGGAAGCCGTGGACCTTGCCGAGGCCGTGCGCGACATGGGCTACATGCCCGAGCAGGTGCAGGACTTCTACCCCACGCCGTCCACCATGTCGACCTGCATGTACTACACCGGCGTGGACCCACGCACCATGAAGCCGATCTACGTGGCACGCGACCCACACGAGAAGGCCATGCAGCGTGCGCTCATCCAATACCGCAAGCCCGAGAACTACAAGCTCGTGCGCGAGGCGCTGGAGAAGGCCGGCCGCCGCGATCTGATTGGCTACACCAAGCATTGCCTGATTCGCCCCGTGCCCCCGCGCCCGGGCGAGACATCGGCCAGCGGCGGACACGGCACTGGCAAGAAGGGCGGCAAACCGCATGGTGGCGGCGCTGGCAAGGGGCCCAAGGGCAGCAAGGAGCACGGCGGCATGTCGCGCGCACAGAACACTGCCGGGCGCAATCGCGCGGCCCAGGGGCGACAAGGCGCCAACGGAGGCGGACGCCGCAACTAGGGCAGCGGTGCGCTCGCTGCATCCATCCCACACGCGCGGCGCAGCGACCGCATTGCCTCAACGAGGATGACGCCGGCGATGGCGACCGTAATTGCCACGTCGAACGGCGTGTTCACAAACCAGAGCAACGTCATGAGATACGACCCGGCATTAAAGGCGAAGTGCAGCAGGATCGTGTAGCGGAGCTTTCCGGTCGTCACGAGCACCCAACCAAAGATGAGGCCAGCGGCACCCGCGTAGCAACCTTGCACCCAATTCATGTGCATAAAACCGAAGATTGCCGCCTGCAGCACAATCGCCGCGGTGATACCCCACGTGCTCGGGGCCGCCCAGGGCACCATGGCGCCGTCCTGCGCACCCGCACGACGCCGGCGCTTCCAAAGTGGGCGGCACTGCGGATTAAACGCTCGGAGCGAGAACTCAAAAATAATGCCGCGTACCAGCAGCTCTTCACAAAATGGGGCGCCGAACACCGTAGTCAGGACGGCGAGATAGCTGGTGTCGCCCATGCCCGTTTCCTCGACAAGCTCGCTGTAGTCGGCCGCGGCCTCGGGCAACAGCGACAGCGCGGCGTCGGTCACGTAGCCAACGACCACTTGCAGGGCCAGGCCAATCACGATAACGCAGGCGATGCGCTTCCACGCCCCACGCGCTCCCCCGCCGAGCGGATGCTCGCTTTGCCGGCGTGCCATAAACGAACGCGGCCACAGATAACGCCACCACAGCAGCGCCATCAAAAACGATG
Organism: uncultured Collinsella sp.; assembly: GCA_902490245.1. Taxonomy (GTDB): domain Bacteria; phylum Actinomycetota; class Coriobacteriia; order Coriobacteriales; family Coriobacteriaceae; genus Collinsella. Next base: position 6,005 of record CABUDB010000041.1, on the reverse strand, counting down.
CCGTCTGCGCGGCAGCCTGAAGCAATTGGATGTCGAGGTCATCGATCGAAAAACCCATGAACACCGATGCGACGCCAAGGGCGGAGAACAAAACGACGCTCAGGGCAATATCGGCAGCGACGACGCCAAAACAGGCAAGCGCCCAAATCATCGCATTGAGCATGCCAACCTCCTCAAAACCCGGCACTTAGGGACGTTCCTTAACTGCCGGCAGAAAAGGAACGTCCCCAAGTGCCGGCAGTTTGGGACAGTCATTGTTGATGAGAATCGGGCGCAGTGCCAAAAGCCCCGTTGGGCGAGATGTCGAACGGGAAGGTGCCGCAGCGATTGAACGCGGCAATGAACATGCGGATGGCGTTGGACGGCGTGGTGCCCACGAGCTGGGTTGCCGCCGCGAAGGCTGCCTTTTCCTCGGGCAAGACCTTCGCGACTACGGGGGTCATGTGTTCTGCCATGGCGCTTCCTTTTTGAAACAACGGTAGTGCGGATAGATGCGGGCCACGCGGCTGGGCGACGGGCTGTGAAGGCAACCCGATTGGCCCGCATCCAGAGTTTGTTTCTGCGGCGTTGGTATTACTTGGTATGCCTAAGTATTACCCCGCAGATAGAATACCATACCCGACCCCATGGGAACGGAGGAAAACGGATTATTTTGTTGCTGAGTTAGTATTTAGAGCGTGGTGATGTCCGAAATATCGAGGGCCTGAGCGTCGGCGGCATCGTGCGTGGCAAGCAGGAGCATGCGGCCGTCGAGCAGGTCGAGCACAGCTTCGGCGCATGCGTCGCGCGCAGCGGTATCTAAACCGGTAAAGGGCTCGTCCAGAATCACCGCACCGCCCGGGCACAGCAGGGCGCGGGCGATTTCGACACGACGGCGCTGTCCACCCGAAAGCTCGGCCACGCGCGCATGCACGTCAATTCCCGGCACCAACCGGCGCAGCAAGGCCGTAGCGCTCGAAGCATCCACGCGCGCATCGGCACACACCAGCACGTTATCCAAAGCCGAGGCGCCCTCTACCAGGCGCGCATCCTGGAACACCATCGAGCACGGCGCGCACTCCCCCGCCGCCAGGGCGAGCAGCGTCGACTTGCCCGTGCCCGAAGCGCCCATCACACAGATACGCCCACCCGCGGGCGCGTTGAGCACCAGACCATCCAGCGCCGGCGCCCAGGGCGCGCAATCGCCCACGGTAAGCGCAAGCTCCGCTGCAGCGCCATCGCTCGCAGTCCCCGCACGCCCGCGAGCGCCGCGCCCATGCGCCCGCACGGCCGCACCCCACGCCACGGGCCCCGAAACCCGCAGCAGCCACACCAGCACGCGCTCGCACGCCCATGAGGCAGCCACGACCAGCAAGGTCCAAGCCAGCAGGTCAGCCGTCTCGATGAGCAGCTTCGCCTGATAGATGCGCTCGCCCACGGTGCCCGTCGCCATGCCGATCAGCTCGGCTGCCACGCCGGCCTTCCAGCTCATGCCGATCACGGCGCGGGCGCACGAAAGCACAAACGGCAGGACTTCGCGCCAGGTATGAGCGCAAAACAGTCGCCAGCCCCGCACGCCATGCAGGCGGAACATCTGTTCCAGCTGCTTATCAACTTGTGCCAAGCCCTCGGCCAGCGAAAAATACACGCCCGGCAGCGCCATCAAAAAGACCGCGGCGATGCTCACGCGCGCCGACCCCAGCCAAATGAGCAGCAGGACCACCACGCAGGCGACCGGCGTCGCCTTTACAAACGACAGCGCCGGAGCCACCAGGCGCGCAAACGCCCACGACCGTGACGAAATCCCGGCAAGTACGCCACCAAACACCGCGGCAAGCGCCAGCCCGCCCAGTATCCGCGCGCCCGAGCCCGCCAGAATCGCCCAGGTACCGCCATCGCACACCAGACGCAGCAGCGCCAAGGTAACCGTACCCGGCCCCGGCAAAATCAACGGCTGCGCCACCAGCGCCGCCACCAGCATCCATGCGACAAGCCAAAAGGCGGCGACGGCACCTGCTGCCGCCACCGCCTTTATACGCTCTGTCATTTGTCGAGCAAACGCACGCACGGGCTACTCCATGTAGTAGAAATCGTCAGCCGGAAGTTTACCACCCACGGCGCTCGCGTCCGCGTTGGACAGCACCTGCAGATACCCGCTAAGCGCCGCCTTCATATCCTTGCCCGTCTGGCAGACAAGCATGCATCCGGGAATCGCCTTCTCGGCGATCGTGACGTTATCCACGATGCCGGCATCGACCACGGCCTGCGCCCAGTCTGCCGGCGCCGCACTGACAGCCTTAACGCTCGCCGCATGGCAGCTCAAGAACTCCGCCACGGCCTCGGGATGCTCCTCGGCAAACGCGCGGCGCACCACGGTCACACCCGTCAGCAAGCGCGAGCCCGTGTCACCTGCCAGCTCGTCCCACACATCGGTCAGGCTTACCGGTGCCGACAGCCTGCCTTCGCTCTTTGCGATGGCAGCGGTCTTGAACGGCTCGGGCAGCACGCCCACGGCAGACGGATCGGCAAGCAGTGCCGACAGCACCTCGGTGGGCTCGCTCTTAAACTCAAGCGCCACCTGGCCGGTCAGGCCCGCGCGCTCCAACAGGTAGTTCATGACGTACTCCGGCGTGGTGCCCTTGCCCGTCATATAGACGGTATGGCCCGCCAGATCGCCAAACGAGGCCACACTCGCGTCGCCCGTCACAACATTCAGCACGCCCAGCGTGTTGATGTCGATGACCTGCACCGCGCCCTCGGTCTTGTTGTAGAGCACGCTCGCCACATTGGCGGGCACCAGGGCAATGTCGATATCGCCCTGAATGACCTTGGGCACAATCTCGTCGGCGGCGGTGTTGATCGCAAAGTCAAACTCATTGTCCGTCTCGCCCTCGGCAGCCTGGTCCATAAACTGCACCAGGCCAATCGAGGTCGGTCCCTTGAGCGAGGCGACGTGCACCTCGACCGGCTCTGCAGCAGCACCGGCGCCGTCCGTGGCAGCCGAGCCCGCGGCGGACCCGGCACCGGCAGCCCCGCCGCCACAGCCCACGAGCGCAAGCGACAGGGCGCCCACGGCGAGCGCCGAGGCAAACCCCCGGCGCGACATCTCAAAATCAAACGCACACATCGCTAGCACGTCCCCTCGTTAGGCATCGTCCATGCGTGATGGTCGGTATGCAGCAGCTCCTCGGCCAACGGCGAGAGCGGCTCGCCCAAGAACTCGCGGTAGCACGCCTGGACATCGGGGTTCTCGTGCGAGAAGCGAATGTCCGCAGCGGCATCCAGACCCCACAGCACCTGACCGCGCTCGGCTGCCAGCTCGCAGCCGTCGTGGATGGGCTGACCGCCGCCACCGACGCAGCCGCCCGGGCACGCCATGACCTCAACGAAGTCATAGCTCACGCGGCCGTCGCGAATCGCGTCGAGCAGGCGGGCGGCATTGCCCAGCCCGTGTGCCACGGCGACACGCACCTTGGTGCCATCGATATCGGCCACGGCTTCCTTCCAGCCGTCCAGACCGCGCACATCGGTAAAGAAGTCGGCATCGGGGTTCTTGCCCGTCACCAGGTAATAGGCCGAGCGCACGGCGGCCTCCATCACGCCGCCCGTGGCGCCAAAGATCACGCCCGCGCCCGTGCCAAAGCCCAGCGGCGTATCGAGCGGCTCCTCGACCAGCGTATCAACGCTCACGTGGCTCGCGCGGATCATGCGTACCATCTCGCGCACCGTCAGCGCAACGTCCACATCGGGCGCGCCGTCCTCGCCCACCGTGCTCGGCAGCGCACACTCGGCCTTTTTGGCCGTGCACGGCATAACGGACACCACAAACAGGCGCTCGGGCTCCACGTCCAGCACCTTGGCGTAGTAGGTCTTGGCGATGGCACCGAACATCTGCTGCGGCGACTTGGACGTGGACAGGCTGTCGACAAACTCCGGGTAGCGCGCCTTCACAAAGCGCACCCAGCCCGGGCAGCAGCTCGTGAACATGGGCCAGCCGCGGCTGTCGCCCTCGCCCTTGGCGGCGGCGCCCAGGCGCTCGAGCAGCTCGGAGCCCTCCTCCATAATGGTGAGGTCGGCCGAGAAATCAGTATCGAACACGTACTCAAAGCCCACACGGCGCAGTGCGCAGGCCAGGCGCTCGACGGTGGCCTCCTCGCGCGGAATGCCGAGCTCCTCGCCCCAAGCGCTACGCACGGCCGGCGCGATCTGCACCAGCACGATCTTGTCGGGATCAGCGAGAGCGTCGAACACGGCCTCGGTGTCATCGCGCTCGCGCAGCGCGCCTGTCGGGCAATGCGTGATGCATTGACCGCACGCGACGCAATCGGTCTTGCCGATCGGCGCACGCCCGCGGGTGCCCACGGCGGTATGCGTGGCGCGGTTGGTCAGGTCCCAAATCCCTAAGCCCTGCACGCTCTCGCACACCTTGATGCAGCGCATACATTTGATGCACTTGTCGTTGTCGCGGATGATGGGGAAATCGAAGTCCCAGCCCTCGCGCGCCAGGTGCTGCTCGTACGGCAGATAGAAGATGCCCAGGTCGTTGGCGATGGTCTGCAGGTTGCAGTTACCGCTGCGCACGCAGCTCGTACAGCGCGAGTCGTGCTGGGACAGCAGCAGCTGCACGTTGGTGCGACGCGCCTCGCGGGCCTTGGGGCTGTTGGTGTGGACCACCATGCCGTCGAGTACGTAGTTGTTGCAGGCGGCAACCAGCTGGTCGCAGCCCTCAACCTCGACCGCGCACACGCGGCAACCGCCGATCTCGTTTAGATCGCGCAGGTAGCACAGGGTGGGAATCTGGATGCCGACGGACTTGGCCGCGTCCAGGATCGTGGTACGCTCGGGCACCACGACCTCGCAATTATCGATCGTGAGCTTGACCATGTTGAGTGCTCCGCTTTCGGTGTTGTCGCTGACAGTGGTTTTGTTGGGCTCTACCATTCCAGGTTCCTCCCTCCGCGGAACGCGCCAAAGCCAAAGTGGTCGCAACGCAGGCAGCGGCTTGCCTCCTGGCGTGCCTCCTCCTCGGTAAGGCCCTGCTCGACCAGATTCCAATCGTGGATGCGCTCGCCGGCCTCGCGCTCGCCCAGCTCGCAGCGGCCGCACTCATGCTTGCCCTTAAACTGCACGGTCGGCAGCTCAACGTCGAGCTTGATCTTGTGGTCAAAGCCCAGGTAGCGGTCGATATTTGCCGAAGCAACGCGGCCGGCGTTGATGGCACGGATGACGGTGGCGGGGCCGGTCTGGCAGTCGCCGCCGCTAAAGAGGCCATCGAAGTTAGGCACGGCGCCATCCGAATCGGTGACGACGCGACCCCACTTGCAGGCGATGCCCATGTTCTCAAACGGCTTGGAATCGATGTCCTGGCCAATGGCCACAAACACACGCTCGCAGGGAATGACGCGCTCGGGCGTGGCGGCGGCACGCGGGGCCGGACGCCCACGACGGGGCTCGCCGATAATCTGCGGCTGCACGCGCAGGCCGCTCACGCGACCCTCCTCACCCGTCTCGATAGCGAGCGGGGCTGTCAACTCCAGTACCTCGCAGCCCTCGGCCTGGGCGCCGGCGATCTCGGCGTCCTGGGCCGTCATGTCGCAGATGCGACGGCGGTAGACGATGCTCACCTTTTCGGCACCGCAGCGCACGGCAGAGCGTGCCACGTCCATGGCCACGTTGCCGCCGCCGATGACGCACACGCGCTGGCCGCTCAGGTCGGGCAGCTCGTCGTCGCCGATGGCACGCAGCATCTTGACAGCCGACTCCACGCCGAGCGCCTCTTCGCCCGGAAGGCCGAGCTTCTTATCGCTGTGGGCGCCAATGGCCAGGTAGACGGCATCGAACTCGTCGCGCAGGCGGGCAAGCTCCTCGCCGTTGACGGAGTGGTCGAGTTCCACGTCGATGCCGGCGCTCAAGATCCAGTCGATCTCGGCCTGCAGGCGCTCACGCGGCAGACGGTAGCTGGGAATGCCATAGCGCAGCATGCCGCCCAGGTGGTGGCGCTGCTCAAAGATGGTCGCCTTATGGCC
>CABUDB010000040.1 GCA_902490245.1 uncultured Collinsella sp. | reverse complement strand
GCATACGAGATCGGGACGGGTGACTGTAGTTCAGACGTGTGCTCTTCCGATCTGTGGGTGCGCTGGCCGCGGACCGGGAGGCCCTTGCGGTGACGAAGGCCGCGGTTGCAGCCGATGTCCATAAGGCGCTTGACGTTCTGGTTGCGCTCACGGCGGAGGTCGCCCTCAACCATGATCTGGTTCTTGTCGATATAATCGCGGATGGCGTTAACCTCATCCTCGGTGAGGTCCTTAACGCGCGTATCCACGTTAACGTTGCACTCGACGCAAATCTTCGTCGCAGTGGTGCGGCCGATGCCGTAAATGTAGGTCAGACCGATCTCAACGCGCTTCTCACGCGGGAGGTCGACACCATTAATACGGGCCAACGTAGTCTCCTCTCTTAACCCTGACGCTGCTTATGACGGGGGTTCTCGCAAATGACGAGGACCTTGCCATGGCGCCTAATGATTTTGCACTTATCGCACATCTTCTTGACCGAAGGACGTACCTTCATCGTTCTTCCTTTCGGTAGCGCTCAAACTACTTCCCTACTATCTACTCGCCCAGCCGCAGGCGTTTAAAACTATGGCTGGTCTTCACACACAATCCGACCGTAGGTTGAGCTAAGCCTGCAGCCGGAAATGGAGTGCGTGTATGCGTGCCGCTATTTATAGCGATAGGTGATGCGGCCGCGGGTCAGGTCGTACGGGGAAAGCTCCACGACAACCCTGTCACCGGGGAGAATGCGGATGTAATTCATTCGGATCTTGCCAGAAATGTTGCACAGAACCGAATGACCGTTCTCGAGCTCGACCTTAAACATGGCATTGGGCAGCGGTTCCTTTACCGTACCCTCGAGCTCAATTGCGTCTTCCTTCTTCACAAGCAATCATCTTTCTCTAGAAAACGACAGCGATTGAGTATTCTACAACACGTATGCACGCATCGTAATAACTTCGTAATGGCTCCACAACTAAGTGGAACTTGTTACATTTCTCCGCCTTGGAGCGAACACCAAGCACCTTGGGCATCCGTAGTGAGAATCACCGGACCGTCATTGGTAATGGCGACGGTGTTCTCGTAGTGCGCGGCGGGCAGGTGGTCGTTGGTCGTAACGATCCAACCGTCGGAGCCCGTGCTCACATGGTTGGAACCCATCGTAACCATCGGCTCAATGGCAATGACCATGCCGGCCTGGAGGCGAACGCCCCTCCCCTTCTTTCCATAGTTAGGAACGTTGGGGTCCTCGTGCATTACGCGGCCAATGCCATGGCCCACATAATCACGAAGCACGCCGTAACCGTGAGACTCGGCGAGGGACTGAACGGCATAACCGACGTCCCCGATATGGTTACCGGGAACAGCCTGCTCGATGGCAGCCTTAAGGCAATCGCGCGTGACCTCGCACAAAGCCTTGGCTTCGGGCGTGGGGGTGCCGACGAAAAACGTCCAAGCGTTATCGCCGACCCAACCGTCGACAACGGCTCCCGTATCGATGGAGATGATATCGCCATCGCGCAGGATCATGTCGGGGTTGGGAATACCGTGGACCACGGCATCGTTGATCGATGCGCAAATGGTCCCCGGGAACCCGCCGTAACCCTTAAAGGCCGGGGTGCCGCCATGCATGCGGATAATCTGCTCCGCGAGCTGATCGAGCTCAAAAGTCGAAACGCCGGGGCGCACCATGGCTCCAACGTGGCGGAGCGCCATCTTAGATAGCGCTCCTGCCTTCTTCATCTGCTCGATTTGCGTTGCAGACTTAATCTTGATCATAGACCGAGAGCCTCTTTGACATCCCCGTACACGGTCTCGCGAGCCTGGTCACCGTTGACCGACTTGAGCAGACCCTGGCCACGATAGTAGTCAACGAGCGGGCTCGTGGACTTCTCGTAGACGTCGAGACGGTTCTTGATGGTCTCGGGCTTGTCGTCATCGCGCTGATACATCTCGCCTGCGCACTTGGGGCAGGTAGCATCGGCAGCGGTGCCGGTGTAGCCGCAGGCGCGGCAGGTGCGACGCGAAGACAGACGATCGATAATGACCTCGGGGGCCACATCAACCAGAAGAGCACAGTCGATCTCGCGACCCATGGCGGAGAGCTCGGAATCGAGCGTCACGGCCTGGGCGGTGTTGCGCGGGAAGCCGTCGAGGATGAAGCCCTGCTGGGCGTCATCGGCGGCAAGGCGCTCCTTGACAAGGTCGATCACGAGCTGGTCGGGAACGAGCTCGCCAGCGTCCATGTACTTCTTAGCCTGAATACCAAGCTCGGTGCCACCCTTGACGGCAGCACGCAGCAGGTCGCCCGTGGAAATGTGAGCGACGCCAAACTCGGCGACGAGCTCCTGTGCGACGGTGCCCTTACCGGCACCCGGAGCTCCGAGCAATACGAGGTTCATGAGCAATCCTCCTCTAGCCTATTTAAAGAATCCATCGTAATCATACATCTTGATCTGGCCTTCGAGCTTATCGACCGTGTCGAGCACGACGCCGACCATGATGAGGATGGACGTGCCGCCAAATGCCTGGATCAGATGGTTACCCGTGAAGGAGAAGATGATCGAAGGCACGATGGCGATGAGCGCCAAAAAGACAGCGCTGGGAAGCGTGATCTTGTTGAGCGCGTTCTTGATGTAGGCCGCGGTAGCCCTACCCGGACGCACGCCCGGAATAAAGCCGCCCTGCTTCTTAAGGTTGTCGGCCGTGTCATCGGGGTTGAACACCATGGAGGTGTAGAAGTACGCGAAGAACACGATGAGGACAACGTTAAGCACCCAATTGAGCCAACCGGTCGAAAGCGCGGAGGCAACTGCCTGAATCCAGCCGATGCCGGGGAAGAACACGGCAATCTGAGCCGGGAAGTACAGCAGCGCCGAAGCGAAGATGATCGGCACGACACCCGCGGTGTTGACCTTGATGGGCAGGTAGGTGGTCTGGCCACCCATCATGCGACGGCCCACGACGCGCTTAGCGTAGGAGACCGGGATGCGGCGCTGGCCGCGCTCAAGGAAAACAATCAGCGGGATAACCAGCAGGATGATGGCGCAGATGATCACCATGGTGATGATGCCACCGGCATTGCCCTCGGTGCTGGAGAAGATCGCCTGCGGCAGACCGGCCATGATGTTCGCGAAGATGATCAGCGACATGCCATTGCCGATACCGCGCTGGGTAATGAGCTCACCAATCCACATAATCAGCATGGCGCCCGCAGTGAGCGTGCCGACGATCATGAGGTCGAAGATGATCTCGGGAGCGCCGGCGCCATTAAAGCTGATGCCGAAGCTCTTAAAGAGGAAGAGGTAACCCACGGAGTTGAGGATTGCCAGAGCCAGGGTGAGGTAACGCGAATACTGCGTAATCTTGGTCTGACCGACCTCGCCCTCGCGGGCAAGCTCATGCAGGGAAGGCACGACGGCCTGGAGCATCTGGAGGATGATCGAGCTGGTGATATAAGGCATGATGCCCAGCGAAAACACCGACACATAGCTCAACGCGCCGCCAGAGAAAAGATTCAGGAGGGCCATAGCACCTGCGGCGACCGAATTGTTATCGGTCGAGAAAAGGCCCAGCATCCCCTGGAAGGGAATGCCGGGCACAGGAACGTGCGCACCAATGCGGTACACGACGAGCATAGCTATGGTAAAAAGAATCTTTTCGCGCAATTCTTTGATGCGGAAAGCATTCTTAAGACCATTTAGCACGGCAGCTCGACCTTTCCGCCGGCGGCCTCGATCTTGGCCTGCGCAGAAGCGCTGACCTTGTCGACCTTGACCGTGAACTTCTTGGTGAGCTCACCATTGCCGAGCACCTTGACGGGCTCGAACTCGCTCTTGGTGATGCGAGCGGCCTTAAGAGCGGCACCGTCAATCACAGCGCCGTCCTCGAACTTGCGCTCGAGACGCTCAACGTTAACAGCGGTGTACTCGATACGACGGGGGTTGCGGAAGCCCGGAAGCTTGGGCAGGCGCATAGCCAGCGGAGTCTGGCCACCCTCGAAGCCGGCACCCTTGGTGCCGCCAGAGCGGGAACCCTGGCCCTTCTGGCCGCGGCCAGAAGTGGTGCCGTGACCCGAAGAATTGCCACGGCCGACGCGCTTGCGGTTCTTGGTGGAACCGGGCGCGGGAGTAAGATCGTGAAGCTGCATTTGCTACTCCTCTACAATCTCGACAAGGTGCTTGACCTTGAAGATCATGCCGCGGACGGACTCGTTGTCAGCAATCTCGCGAACCTCGCGGATCCTGTGGAGACCGAGGGCACGGACAGTACGGACCTGGTCCTGCTTGCAACCGTTGGTGCTGCGGACCTGCTTGATCTTGATGGTGTCAGCCATGCTTAGTTCTCCTTACCGACGAACATCTCGGAGACCGTCAGGCCACGGCGAGCCGCGACGTCCTCAGGGCTGGAGAGCTCCTTGAGGCCCTCGACGGCAGCCTTGATGATGTTGAGGCCGTTGTCGGTACCGAGGGACTTGGACAGGACGTTCTTGATGCCAGCAAGCTCGAAGAGGGGACGCACAGCGCCGCCGGCGATAACGCCGGTACCCTCGACAGCGGGCTTGATGATGATGCGGCCGGCACCAAAGTGGCCGAGAACCTCGTGCGGAATGGTGCCCTGATCGGTCACCGGCACGTGGAACATGTTCTTCTTGGCATCGAGAGACGCCTTGGAGATGGCCATGGGCACCTCAGCGGACTTGCCCATGCCAACGCCGACGTTACCCTTGCCGTCGCCAACGACGACGAGAGCGACGAGGCTCATGCGACGACCACCCTTGACGGTCTTCGACACGCGGTTGATGTAAACGACGCGCTCCTCGAACTCGGAGGCCTCGCGCTGCTGCTTCTGATTACGAGCCATGTGCTACATACCTCCTAGAACTCGAGACCGGCGGCACGAGCACCGTCGGCGAGGGCCTTGACGCGGCCATGGTAGATACGGCCACCGCGATCGAAGGCGACCTTGGTGATGCCGGCCTCGATGGCGCGCTTGCCAACGAGCTGACCGACCTTCTCCGCAGCCTCCTTGTTCGAGGTGTGGGTGCCCTTGAACTCGGCCTCGAGGGTCGAGGCAGAGACGAGCGTCAGGCTGGAGCCCTTGCTGTCGTCGATGATCTGGGCATAGATGTTGGCGTTAGTACGGGTCACGCGAAGACGCGGACGCTCGGCAGTACCCGAGACCTTGCCGCGAACACGACGCTGACGACGCTTGAGGCCTTCCAGCTTCGCCTTATGCTTGTTCATACGTAAACTCCTAAAAAGGTTGATCTTGCCAGCACCTAACGGGGTGCTGGTCTTATGCGAGTAAGTCGGTTACGACTACTTGGCGGCCTTACCCAGCTTGCGGCGGATGTGCTCGCCAACGTAGTGGATACCCTTGCCCTTGTAGGGCTCGGGAGGACGATGGCCGCGGATCTCAGCGGCGATCTGACCGACCTGCTGCTTGTTGATACCCTTGACGTTCACGTGGGTGTTGTCGGGAACCTCGAAGGTGATGCCCTCGGGAGCCTCGACGATCACGGGGTGCGAGAAGCCCAGGGAGAACTCGAGGTTCTTGCCCTTCTGCTGCACGCGGTAACCGACGCCGGCGAGCTCGAGCTTCTTCTCGAAGCCCTCGGAAACGCCAACAACCATGTTGTGGATGAGGGCGCGGGTGAGGCCGTGGCGGGCACGGGTCTCACGCTCGTCGTCGGGACGGGAAACGGTGAGGACGTTGTCCTGGACGTTGATGGTGAGCTTCTCAAAAACATCGAGCTCGAGCTGGCCCTTGGGGCCCTTGACGACAACGTTGTTGCCGTTGACTGCCACTTCGACTCCGGCGGGAATCTGGACAGGCTTATTACCGATACGAGACACGGTGATCTCCTTTCCTTCTACCTACCGAGCGAATTACCAGACGTAAGCGATGATCTCGCCGCCGACGTTGTGCTTGCGAGCATCGCGGTCGGTCATGACGCCATGGCTGGTGGAAATAATGGCGGTACCAAGGCCACCGCGGACGCGGGGCATGTCGGCAACGCCGGTGTACTTACGCAGGCCCGGCTTGGAAATGCGGCGGATGCCGTTGATGACCTTAGCCTTCTTGGGACCATACTTAAGCGTGATGTGCAGAGTCTTCTGGGGAACGGTGTCCTCGACATCGTAGCCCTCGATGTAGCCCTCCTCGTGCAGAACACGAGCGATCTCGACGAGCTTCTTGCTGCTCGGCATGGAGACCGTGGCCTTGTTCACAGAGTTAGCGTTACGGATGCGCGTAAGCATATCTGCGATCGGGTCTGTAAGGTTCATACAGATTCTCCTTCGTTCTTGATGAACACGTGCTCTTGGTTCTTCGCCGCCCTTAACGGCAAAGCCTTTTTAGCGCGTTTTCCCTGTTCCAAACTGATGCTTGAAACGCTAGTAGTGACTTACCAGCTGGCCTTCTTAACGCCGGGAAGCTCGCCCTTGAGTGCAAGCTCGCGGAAGCAGACACGGCACAGGCCGAACTTGCGGTACACAGAGTGCGGACGGCCGCAGCGCTGGCAGCGCGTGTACTCACGAGTAGAGAACTTCTGCTTGCGATTGCACTTGACGATCATCGATGTCTTAGCCACTTATATCCTCCTCACATAGAGTATTGTTCGCCCCAAGCGCCGCCCCCTTGTGGGAACGGCGCTTATAGGGCAGGTGAACCTATTTCTTGAACGGGAAACCGAAGGCGTCCAGAAGGGCCTTGGCCTCCTCATCGGTGTTGGCGGTGGTCACGAAAGTGATGTCCATACCACGCTGGTGATCGACGGAGTCGAAGTCGATCTCGGGGAAGATGAGCTGCTCGGTGACGCCCATGGAGAAGTTACCACGGCCGTCGAAGCTCTTGGCGGAGATGCCGCGGAAGTCGCGGATACGGGGGATCGCGACGGAGGTCAGACGATCGAAGAACTCCCACATACGGTCGCCACGCAGGGTAACCTTGCAGCCGATCGGCATACCAGCGCGCAGGCGGAAGGTAGCGATGGACTTGCGGGCACGGGTGATCATCGGCTGCTGGCCGGTGATGGCGCGCAGGTCGCGCACGGCACCGTCGATGGCCTTGGAATCGGTAGCGGCCTCGCCGACACCCATGTTCACGACGATCTTCTCAAACTTGGGGATCATCATGACGTTCTCGTACTGGAACTTGTCCTGAAGCTGCTGCTTGACCTCGTTGTTGTACTTGGTCTTCAGACGCGGCACATACTTCTCTTCTGCCATTGTTCACTCCTTCTTGGGGTTTTAAGCACGGGGCGTGGCCACGATGGGTTGTCCTCGTGCCTCCTGGCTGCATCCGCGCCGCTCATGGCATTTCGCGGTTTGGACTCGACGCAGCAGGAGCCGACAAAACAATCGGTACTATACGCGCATCGGGAGCGTATTTCCAGAAAAACCTCGTCTGCCTGCACAACTCCACAACTCCCCCGCACAAATGGGTCCCAACAAGCAGTTGCGGTGAAATAGGGACTGTTGAGCGGCCTAACAGGCTTAAACAATCCGTATTTCACCGCAACTTATTGGTGGGGATGCGATTAGCGCTTGCGGGGGACGAGCTTGGTGCGGCGCAGGTGGATCATCTCGGCGGCGATGGAGATGGCAATCTCCTCGGGATCCTCTGCCTCGATGGCGACTCCGATCGGCAGGTGCAGCTCGTCGATCTGGTCCTGCGTAAAGCCCTCCTGCTCCAGGCGGGCGCGCACAAAGGCCGTCTTGCGACGCGAGCCCAAGCAGCCCAGATAGGCGGGTTTGGCACGCATGGCTTGGATCACCACGTCGATATCGGACTTGTGGCCTGCCGTGGCCACGACCACCAAGTCGCGCGGGCCGATGGGACACAGCCCGCTCAGGCTCTTGTAATCGACCAGGCGACGATCGTAGACACCGGGCACCCATTCGAGCGTCAGCGTGCCGGGGCGGTCATCGCACGCCACAACAGCAAAGCCCGCCGCCGTGAGCACGCGCGCCGTCGCGGCGCCCACGTGCCCGCAGCCAAAGATGTAGGTCAGGCCCTCGGGGCAGAGCGTCTCGATGTGCGCCGGGGGGATCTCGGAGGCAGCGTTGGTGTAGGTGACCTTACTCCCCTCCTCCACCAGCGAAAGCCCGGGGCAGCCCGCAATGGTGCGGCGCGATTCCTCGCCATGGTACTCGGCCACATCGCCCTCGAGCGCGCTCGCGATAAACGGCTCAAAGTCGATGACGAAGTCGCCGATGCGTCGATACGCCAAGACGTCGGCAACCGACTGGAACAACGGCACCTGCGATATATCCAGGTGCAGGTAGCACAGGCAGATGGCCCCGCCGCAGATCATGCCGGTATCGGAGTTCTCGCCGCCCATGGTGTAGCGAACCAGACGCGACTGTCCCGCGCTCAAGAGTTCGCGCGCCTCATCCAGCGCAAAGAGCTCGATCTTACCGCCGCCGATGGTACCCGCTTGGCTGCCATCGGCAAAGACGGCCATCCAGGCGCCCACGCCGCGCGGTGACGACCCTGCCGTGCCGGCCACGACCACGAGCTCGCACGTCTCGCCAGCACGCAGGGCGACAAGTGCCGCATTCACAACATCGAGCTTTTCCATTGCCGCCTTCTATCCTCTAAAGATATCGGTGAGCATAGCGAGTGCCTCGAGCACGCCGCCGCCGACCGACGTCGCCTTGTCCGAAATGTAGTTGATATAGCTGGCATCGCCGCGCGGATCGACATCGGCGCATTTAAAGCCCTCAGTCACCTGCACGCCGTTCGCCAAAAGCCCGCGCAGACAGCCATCGATCTGCGTGCACATGGGCGTATCGCCCGCGTAGCCAATCACATCTCCGACGCTCACGATGTCGCCGATTGCACGGTCGGACCGGAACACGCCGGCGGCGGGGCTGTGGATAACGCGCTCCCTGCCATAGCCGGCGATAATGCCCGGCACGCCCGTGTTGGGCCGGGGCGAACCTTGGGTAATGACACGGCCCAAAAAATGCCCGCGCATGGTCTCGACCACGGCGTCGCAGTCAGCCGGCGCGGTAAAGCCCGGTCCCACGGCAATAACGGCAGGTGCCATGTCGCGCGTGGTACCCAGGTTGCGCTTGGCCAGAATCGCGTCGACCACAGCCGCGGGCTTCAGTTCGTCGAGCATCTTGGCCTGGGGGTCCACCACCACGGCGACATCCCCCGCCTCGGTAATCTCAAGCGCCTCGGCCGACGTCTGCGCCAAGCGGGCGCGAATGCCCTCGACCTCGACCTCGCCCAAGCGAATGGCCTCGCAAAAACTGATTGTGCGACGGATGCACGTGGGGACCGCAATATCGGCCATGACGACCGACACGCCGGCGCGCACCAAACGGGCAGCGACACCCGTGGCGATATCGCCGGCGCCGCGAACATAAACGAGCATTCCCGGGGCACCTCCCTGTGCTACGGTTTGAGCAGAGCAAAAGCGGTTCGACCGCTACTCTGATGATTATTTATTATCACAGTATTATACGGCGGTGAACAGATGGAAACGGTTAGCGGCAATCTTGCCTCGGCGCTCAGGATCGAGCCGGGCATTACCGCGATTATCGGCAGCGGCGGCAAGTCGACGTTGCTGAAGACGCTGGGTCTCGAGCTCATGCGCGCTGGCGGCCGCGTGCTCCTCTGCACCACCACGCGCATGTTCCCCGTCGCCGGCGTCCCGTGGGACGGATCGAATCGTCGCCTGGACGCCGCGCCTTGGAAGCCGGGCGCCTCGCATGTCCCCGGTTGCACCTGCGAGGCCTGCGTGGGCCTTGCGCGCGGAAGCATCTGCCAGGCAGGCGTCTTGGACCCGGAGACAGGCAAGCTCTCCGCCCCCGCCGAGCCACTCGGCGAGCTGGCACAGCGCTTTGGCTACGTCCTGGCCGAGGCGGACGGTAGTAAGCGGCTCCCGCTCAAGGCGCACGCCCCGTGGGAGCCGGTAATTCCCCCTGGCACGGCCAACGTCATCTGGATCGTCGGCGCCTCGGGGCTGGGCAAGCCCGTCGCCGAGGTTGTCCACCGCCCCGAGCTCTTTTGCGAGCGTTGCGGCTGCGAGCTCACCGACATCGCCACGCCCGAGCGCGTCGCCCAGGTACTCAATGCCGAGATGCAGGCACTGAAGCTCAGCACCGCACGCGTCATGCTCAACCAAGTCGACACGCTCAGCGACCCCACGATGGCTGACCGCTTCGAGGCAGCCCTCGGCCGCCCCGTCGTCACCAGCAGCCTCCGATAGCCGGCCCCAGCCTCCGCAGTTGCGGTGAAATACGGACTGTTTACGGCCGCCAGGCG
>CABUDB010000039.1 GCA_902490245.1 uncultured Collinsella sp. | reverse complement strand
GGACTGAATACGGGCTCCAGAGGCCAAAACAGTCCCTATTCCACCGCAACTTCATGGGGGCGTGCGACAATGCCCGTCGGAAAACATTTGCTGTCTTTGGGGGTCTATCTATGCTGTACGAGTTTTGTGCCGAGAACTTTGAGCGGGTGCCGGCGGCCATTAAGGCCGGTGCGAGTCGTATTGAGCTGTGCGACAACCTTGCCGTTGGCGGCACCACACCTTCCGCCGGCGTTATCAGCGCTACGGTCAGCTACGCTCACGAGCACGATGCGCGCGTGATGTGCATGATTCGTCCGCGTGGCGGCGACTTTTATTACAACCAGGACGAGTTGCGTATGATGGAGATGGACCTGGGTCTTGCCGTGAGTGCCGGCGTTGACGGCCTGGTCTATGGGTGCTGCAAGCCCTGTGCCGGCGGATGGGCGCTCGATGAACTTACGCTTGGCGCCCTTGTGATGGCTACGGGCTGCGCGACCGAGGAATGTAAGCGTGAGCCCATCGACATCACCTTTCACATGGCCTTTGACCAGCTCTCGCCCGAGGCTCAGCTTGATGCGATTGATACACTTGCCGGCTGCGGCGTTACGCGAATCCTGACGCATGGCGGCGCGGCCGGCGCGCCGATTGAGGACAACTTCGACCACCTGGCTCGTTTAATCGAGTATGCGGGCGATCGTTTGACCATCCTTCCTGGCGGCGGCATCACTACGGCAAATCGTGACGCGGTCGCGGCGGCATTGGGTGTGTCCGAGCTCCATGGCACAAGGATCGTACCGCTGGAGGTGTAGCCCGTGGCACTTGTATTCGATGTTCAGCAGGCGAGCGGCAAACCCGACGACAACCGTCGCCCCGGTACCGCGTGTCCCTTTTGCAACACGGAGGGGCTCACCAACATCATCCAGCGTGATGGTGACTGCATCTGGCTCGAAAATAAGTTTAAGACCTTGCGAGCCACTCGCCAGACCGTATTGATTGAGTCGTCCGACCATGACGCCGACCTGGTGACCTATGCGCCGGACGAGCTGCATCATGTGATGCGGTTTGCCCTGGGCTGTTGGCAGCAGATGATTGATTCTCAACAGTACCGCAGTGTGCTCATGTACAAGAACAAGGGCCCGCTTTCGGGTGGCAGTCTGGTCCATCCGCATATGCAGATTGTGGGTTTGGAACAGGAAGACGGCTATGTGGCGCTGACACCAGCCAACTTCGAAGGCATTGATGTCTGGCAGCGGGGGAGGGTTGCGATCAGCATTTCAACCGAGCCGATTATGGGCTTCTTTGAGATCAACGTTTCAGCCCCGCAGGGAATCGCCGCCAGCGATGACGCACGAGACCAAGCCGAGGCGGATCTCTTTGCCGATGCGATCCAGGTAGCTCTGCGCTATATCCTAAACGGGCACCACGGTGGTCGCGCAGAGTCGTACAACTTGTTCTTCTATCACCTGGGCGGTCGGACCATTGCCAAGGCGCTGCCGCGTTGGGTGGTTTCGCCCTACTTTGTCGGCTATCGTTTGGCCCAAGTCAATGCCGAGACGACGCTCGATATCGATGCTGAGCGTCTGCGTGCGCATCTGGAAACGCTCGTATAGCAAGACTAACACCCACGTAATGCGGACAGCCTAGCGCGCCATGGCGTCGCGGCCAGCCTCGACCCGCTTGCGCTGGGCGGCGCGCTCCTCGCCGGTCAGGCGCTCAAAGAGGTGTCCGATAATTGAGGCCAACACCTGCTGAAACAGCGTGCCGCACATGACGGGGAACACGACCTCGCCCGGAAAGTACTGCGTGGCGATGACGGCACCCGAAGAGATGTTGCGCATGCCGCAGGTAAAGCACATGGTAGTCGTCTCGCTATATGGCAGATGCAGCGCACGTGCGACCAGAAAACCGACGACAAAGCCGCTGATGGCGAAGACCAAAATAAAGAGGGCGACTTCCAGGCGCACCGCGTTCATGTGTAGCGCGTACTCGCTCATAGCGGTGGAGTTGGACGCGATGACGCCCATCATCATGAACTTGCAGGCGGGCGAGAGCGCGGGAGAGAGTTTCTCGTGGCCCCAGCCGCGCGTGAGTTCATTGATGACAATACCGAGCACAGCGGGGATGGCGATCATAAAGGCCATGTTCTGCATCATGCTCGGCACGTCGATCGAGACGGTGGCGCCCAGCAGGAGCTTGAGCGTAAGCGGAATCGTCACAGGTGAGATGACCGAGGACGTCAGGATGATGGTGAGCGCGAGCGGGCCGTTGCCGCCGAACATGCTGATCCACATAAAAGCGGTGACGGCCACGGGCACGCTGTATTCGAGCACAATGCCGCAGACAAGGTTGGGGTTGGAGCCAAAGAAGAGTGACCCCATGGCATACGCCGCGATGGGAATAAGCACCGCCGAGACGAGCAGCGCCAAGACTAGGTGCAACGGACGGCGGAACACCTCGGTTACCTGGTGAAAGGTGTTGCTGAGCGCACCCTGAAACGTCATAAAGGCAAACAAGGTGGGAACGATGGGCTTGAGTACGCCAATCTGTTGGGGAAAGAGCACGCCGAGTGCCACGCAAATCGGAACGATGACCTGCATGTGCCCCGCGAGAAACTTGCCCAGTCCAACCCATTGCTTCATATGCGCTTGTGACTCCCTTTGCCCGTGAACCCGTTTTGAATGGATATGCTAGACGCTCGCATGCGTCCGTGCGTCAGAAACGCTCGAATATTTCGGGGCTATTACCGGCATCGTTTACCGAAACCGCGGCGTGCTGCGGCGATTTGCGTCTGCTCTGCACGGTATAATAAATCCGTTCAACAGATCTGCCTGCCGAAGCGGGCATACACAGAGGACTCATCGCTATGAACCGTGAGAGGTATCGCGGCGACCTGCCCCTATCGGGGGTGGACGCCTATGTCATCGCTTAAGACGACGCATCGCTGGGCGGTCGCTCAGCAAAACCCCGAGCTCGAAAAGGAGCTTTCGGCTGGCCTGGGCATTCCCGGGCTGGTGGCGCGTATTATGGTCGCGCACGGCATTACATCCATCGAAGAAGGTCAGCTGTTTTTGACGCCTTCGCTCGATCGCGACTGGGCCGAGCCACTCATTATCCCGGGCATGTCGGTCGTTGCCGACCGCGTCGAGCGTGCTATTTGCAACCACGAGCACATTGCGGTCTTTGGCGATTTTGACGTTGACGGTATTACGTCGACCTGCCTGTTGACCGAGGCACTACGCACGTTTGGCGCCGATGTCACGCCGTTTATTCCGCATCGCTTTGACGAGGGCTACGGTCTTTCGCGCGCGGCGCTCGACCGCGTTAACGAGCTCGCTCGCCCCCAGCTGATCGTGACCGTCGATAACGGCATTGCCGCCAAGGAAGAGGTTTCCTATCTGGAGAGCCTGGGGATCGATTTGGTGGTCACGGACCATCACGAGCCCTCCGATCAGGTGCCGCAGGGTGTGCCCCTTACCGACCCCAAGCTCGAGGACGAGGGCCCCTCGCGCGAGCTTGCCGGTGCTGGTGTGGCGCTCAAGCTGGTGCAAGTCCTGGGTGAGCGCTTGGGCAAGCCGTCGTATTGGCGTTCGCTAATCGAGGTCGCGGCGCTGGGCACCGTGTCCGACATGATGCCGCTCACGCCCGAGAACCGCGCGCTGGTTGCCGAGGGCATCCAGCAGATGCGCGTAACCGCTCGTCCCGGCTATATCGCGCTTGCCGCGCTCGCCAAGGCGGACCTTTCGAGCATTACGGCGGATGGCCTATCGTTCTCGCTCATTCCCCGCTTAAACGCTGCCGGTCGCATGGCCGATCCCAAGCTGGCGCTCGACCTGCTGCTTGCCCGCGATCCCATCGAAGCAAGTGCACTGGCGGCTGAGCTCGAGGAAATCAACCGCCAGCGCCGTGAGATCGAGGCGGAGCTCACGCGCGATGCCATGGCAAAGGTCGAGAAGACCTATGACGGCGGACGCGCAATCGTCGTGGGTGGCGAGGGCTGGCACGAGGGCGTCAAGGGCATCGTGGCAAGCCGTCTGACCAACCGCTATCACGTGCCGGCGCTGCTGTTCTCGATCGAGGACGGTATCGCGCGCGGCTCTGGTCGCTCGGTGGGCAAAGTTAACCTGTTTGACGCCGTCGAGCGCTGTTCCGACCTGCTGATTCGTCGCGGCGGACATGCCGGTGCGGTGGGTGTGACCATCGAGGCATCCAAGCTCGATGAGTTCCGCCGCCGCCTTTCCGCCGTGCTATCGGAGCTTCCCGCCGAGGACTTTGAAGACACCGACGAGGTCACCGCCACCGTCGACCTTTCCGAGCTGAATATCGAGACCATCGAGCAGATCTCCCGTCTTGAGCCGTTTGGCCAGGGCAACAAGGTGCCGCTGCTGGCTGCCGAGGGCGTGACGATGTGCGACCGCGCCGTGGTGGGCAAAACCGGCGAGCACATGCGCTTTGTGGCGACCGATGGCGCCGCGAGTGTGCCGGCCATTATGTTCCGCGTGCCGCAAATCGATAAGCTCATCAACTGCGATAGCGCTGTCGACTTGGTGTTCGAGGCCGTTGCCGAGCATTGGCAGGGGCGTGTGAAGCCCAAGCTCATGATCAAGGATGTCTTGGTCCGCGATACCACGCTGCCCAGCGTCGACGATCCGGCATGCGAGCTTCGTCGTGGCGTGCAGCCGGCGGATTCCGGCCTGCGCCTGGAGTCGCGTAAGCGCGAGACGCTCGCCCAGCTTTCCTATACCGAGCTCACGCGCTCGCTTATCCATAGCTTTATCGGATCGAACCAGCCGCACCGCGCGCAGGTTGAGGCGCTCGATGCCTTGGCCGACCACCAGAGCGTCTTGGCCGTTATGGGAACGGGCCGCGGCAAGTCTCTCATCTTCCATGTACATGCTGCGCGCGAGGCTGTCCTTCGCGGACGTGCGAGCATCTTTGTCTATCCGCTGCGTGCGCTTGTTGCCGACCAGGCCTATCACCTCTCGTCGACGATGGCAGCGCTTGGCATTGGCGTTGGCGTGCTGACCGGCGAGACCGTGGAGGCCGCACGCGATGATGTGTTCGCCGGCCTAGCTTCGGGCCGCACCGGTATCGTGCTCACGACGCCCGAGTTCCTATCTATCCACCGTGACCGCTTCGCGCGTTCGGGCCGCATCGGCTTTGTCGTTATCGATGAGGCGCACCACGCCGGCCTTGCCAAGGGCGGCGACCGCAGCGCCTATCTCGACATGCCCGATATCCTCAAAGCCCTGGGCGACCCGGTTGTTATGGCTGCGACGGCCACCGCGACGGCTCCGGTCGTGGCCGAGCTTGCCCGCATGCTGCCGATTACTCGCACGGTGGTCGACGAGACGGTGCGCGAGAACCTGCAGCTCGAGGACGACCGCGACCTTGCGAGCCGCGAGAACCGTTTGGTGTCGATCGTGGCGACGGGGGAGAAGACCGTCATTTACGTCAATTCGCGCGACCAGTCCGTGGCGCTCGCCAAGACGTTGCGCAAGCGTGTGCCCGATTGCGCAACCCATATCGCGTTCTATAACGCGGGGCTTGCGCGCTCCGATCGCCGCCGCGTGGAGGAAGCATTCCGAGACGGAAGCCTCAGCTGCATCGTTTCGACCTCCGCCTTTGGCGAGGGTGTCAATCTGCCCGATATCCGCCATGTCGTGCTGTACCACATGCCGTTTGGCGCCATTGAGTTCAACCAGATGAGCGGGCGTGCCGGTCGTGACGGACAGCCCGCCGTGATCCACCTGCTCTATTCGTCGCGCGATGCCCGCATCAACGAGCGCCTGCTCGACTGCTACGCACCCGAGCGCGACGAACTCGTCACACTCTATCGTGCGCTGCAGACCATGTGGCGCTCCAACCGCGGTAAGACCGGGGATGATTCATTCTGCGCAAGCGATATCGACATCGCGCAGATGTGCCTTGCCATCGATGCTCGCACGCCGGTCGACGAGCGCTCGGTGGAAAGTGGCTTGGGAATCTTCGAAGAGCTTGGTTTCTGTCGCGTTTCGGGGTTTGACGACACCCGTCGCATCGCGATGGCCGAAAACCCCGGCCGTGTGCAATTGAGCAGGTCAATTCGCTATTTGGAGGGCTTGCGCTCGCGCATGGAGTTCTCGGCTTTCCGGAGTTGGGCGCTCGATTCGTGCGCTTCTGATATGCTAGCCAAAGTTAACCGCCCGATCGTACCGCGGGCCTAGGGGAAGGGGACCTCGATGGATGCCGCAGCCCGTACCGCCCATGATTCCACCCTCCAGCCGTTCTCGGAGATGGAGCACTATAAGCATGCCGATGAGCTGCCGCCCGAGATTATGGCGGACAGCTACGACAAACTGGAGCGCCTGTGCCTCAAATATATGAATGTGGACGACTTTTCTAAGGTGGAGCAGGCCTATTGCTTTGCTGCCGAGAAGCACTGCAACCAAAAGCGCCGCTCGGGTGAGATGTACATCAACCATCCCGTCGAGGTGGCCATCATTTTGGCCGATCTCAAGATGGACTGCGATGTGGTGTGCGCCGCGCTGCTGCACGATACCGTCGAGGATACCGAGACCTCGCTCGCCGATGTTTCCGGCCTGTTTGGTGAAACCGTTGCCGAGCTCGTCGACGGCGTGACCAAGCTCACCAACATCGAAGTCGACAGCATGGACGAGAAGCAGGCGCTCACGCTGCGCAAGATGTTCCTTGCTATGTCCAAGGACATTCGCGTCATCATCGTCAAACTCGCCGACCGCCTGCATAATATGCGCACGCTCGCCGCCCTGCGCGAGGACCGTCGCCTGTTTAAGGCACGCGAGACTATGGACGTGTACGCGCCCCTGGCCGACCGCCTGGGCATGAGCTCTATTAAGTGGGAGCTCGAGGATCTGTCCTTCTTCTATTTGGAGCCCGACGCCTACCAGCGCATCGCGCGCATGGTGGCAGAGTCGCGTGAGGTTCGCGAGCGCTATCTGGCCGAGACTATCAAGACGCTCACCGACGAGCTCAACCGCATTGGCCTGGAGGGCTTCCAGATTAATGGCCGCTCCAAGCACTATTGGTCCATCTACCAAAAGATGAAGCGCAAGGGCAAGGAGTTCTCCGAGATCTACGACCTGGTGGCGCTGCGCGTTATTACCCATTCGGTGCGCGATTGCTATTCCACGCTCGGTGCGGTGCATACGCTGTGGCACCCCATGCCCGGTCGCTTTAAAGACTATATCGCCATGCCCAAGGTCAATAACTACCAATCGCTTCACACGACGGTTATCGGACCCACGGCTCGTCCGCTCGAGATTCAGATTCGAACCTACGAGATGCATGAGCAGGCCGAGTACGGCATTGCCGCCCACTGGCTCTATAAGAAGTCGGGCGGATCGTCTGCCTCAAAGACCAATGATGCCCAGCGTCTGGATGATCAGATTAACTGGCTCAAGCACTCACTCGACTGGGCGGCGTCTGACGAGATCACCGATGCCAAGGAATACCTGCACTCGCTGAAGGTTGACCTGTTCGATCAGGAGATTTTTGTCTTTACGCCCAAGGGCGAGGTCATGGCGCTTCGTGCCGGCTCCACGCCGCTCGACTTTGCCTACGCCGTTCACACCGAGGTGGGAAACCATTGCGTCGGCGCCAAAATCAACGGTGCGGTGGCTCCGCTCACGCACGAGATTAAGACGGGTGACCGTGTCGAGATTCTGACTAACAAGAGTTCCAAGCCGTCGCGTGATTGGCTCAAGATCGTTAAGACACCTTCCGCCAAGTCAAAGATCCGCCGCTATTTTGCCGCTGCGACCAAGGACGACGACGCTGCTGCTGGTCGCGATATGCTGGCTAAGGACCTGCGTAAGCGTGGCTATGGCATTTCTACGCCGCGTTCGACGCGTGCGCTCAACGCCGTGGCGGAGCAGTTTAACTTCAAGCAGCTCGAAGACCTGTTTGCCGCCGTCGGCGCCGGCAAGGTTGCCCCGCGCGCTGTGGGCAATAAGGTCGAGCAAATCTTGGACCCCAAGCCCGAGGAACAGCTCACCAAGGCCGAGGCTATCGCCGAGGTCGTGAAGCAGCCTGCTCGCGGCTCCAACCGCAAGCCGCAAAAGCGCGGCAAGAGCGCCAGTAACGGCATTATCGTCAAGGGCGAGAGCAACAGCGGCCTACTGGTCCGTCTGGCTCATTGCTGCAACCCCGTGACGGGCGACGACATCGTCGGCTTCATCACGCGCGGTCGTGGCGTTTCGGTGCATCGCGCCAACTGTCCCAACGTCAAGGGTCTTATGGAGCATCCCGAGCGCATGATCGAAGTGGAGTGGGACGGCGCTGCCGACACCCTCTTCCAGGTCGAGATCGTGGTCGAGTGCCTGGACCGCATGGGCCTGCTCAAGGATGTCACCATTGCCATTGGCGATGCGGGCGGCAATATCCTTTCTGCCGCCACGTCGACCAACCGCGAGGGTATTGCAACCCTGCGCTTTATGGTCGAGATCTCGGACGCGAGTGGTCTGGATCCGCTGCTGGCCTCCATCAGCAGCGTTGACTCGGTCTACGACGCGCGCCGCCTGATGCCCGGTGAGGGTGGAGCCCAGCTTAAGCGCCGCGTTTAGTCGCGACGAACGTGTCACATTATCGATATTCGCTACACTCGAGGCATCGTTTGATGCCTCGAGTTCTATAGAGAGGAGAGGGACATGAGTGCTGTGTCCTTGGATTTAACTCCCAAGGGATCGGTCGAGATCGAGACGCTCGTAAACGGTCCCATTCAGACCAATAGCTATGCTGTTATTTCGGACAATGAGTGCGTGATTATCGATCCCGCATGGGAAGGCGAACGCCTGGTGGAGCATATTCGAGCCGAGCATCCCGGCGTACGCGTGTTTGGCGCCGTATGCACTCATGGCCATGCCGATCATGTTGGTGGTGTTGCAGGCGTGCGAACCACCGTTGGCGAGGGCTGCCAGTATGAGCTGTGTGCTAAGGATGTGGCGGTGCCGCATGCGAACATCGAGGAACAGCGAGCTATGTGGGGCATTGAGACGCCTGACCCCGGGGAGCCGACGCACCTGCTCGCCGAGGGAGATGCTATCAAGGTGGGCGATATCTACCTGCAGGTGATCGAGACGCCAGGGCATACGCCGGGCGGGATCGTCTTGTTTGCTGCCACCGAGCAGGGGAACATTGCCTTTGTGGGCGACACCCTGTTTCCGGGTGGGCACGGCCGCACCGATCTTTCTGGAGGAGACGAGGCGGCGATTCTGCGCTCGCTCTCCAAGCTCGCCCGGCTTCTCCCGCCCGATACCGTTTGCCTAACCGGTCATGGCGATTCGACCACCATGGCACGCGAGCTCATGCAGAACCCTTTCATGCAGATTTAGCTTAATAGTCGGCTTTTGAAGCACGAGAAGCGTCCAAACGTCAAGCTATTTTTCCCCAACGGGTCGATTTCGTAGGGCAAACGGTCAAAAAAGTCTGTTTGGACGATATTCGTGAACAAACGAACGTTTATGCTCGGGTGCGCCGTGGTAAAATCTCAGGCGTTATCGGAGCAACCTTACAGGAGGTTTCTTTTATGCTCGTCAACGCAGCAGACATGCTCAAGAAGGCCGAGGCCGGCAAGTACGGTCTTGGTGCCTTCAACACCAACAACCTCGAGTGGACCCTGGCTATTCTCCAGGCCGCCGAGGAGGCCAAGTCTCCGCTGATCCTTCAGTGCACCGCTGGTGCCGCTAAGTGGATGGGCGGTTTCAAGGTCTGCGCCGACATGGTCAAGGCTGCCGTCGAGGCCACGGGCGTTACCGTTCCCGTCGCCCTTCACCTCGATCACGGTTCTTACGAGGACTGCTTCAAGTGCATCGAGGCCGGCTTCACGTCCATCATGTATGACGGCTCTCACGAGGAGACCTTCCAGCTTAACCTCGACCGCACCAAGGAGCTCGTTGAGCTTGCCCACTCCAAGGGCATGTCCATCGAGGCCGAGGTCGGCGGCATCGGCGGCACCGAGGACGGCGTGACCTCCAGCGGCGAGCTCGCTGATCCTGCTGAGTGCAAGCAGATCGCTGACCTGGGTGTCGACTTCCTCGCCTGCGGTATCGGCAACATCCACGGCGTGTACCCTGCCGACTGGGCTGGCCTTTCCTTCGAGCGTCTGGGCGAGATCAAGGCTCAGACCGGCGACCTGCCCCTCGTCCTGCACGGTGGCACCGGCATCCCCGAGGATCAGATCAAGAAGGCCATCTCCCTGGGTATCTCCAAGATCAACGTCAACACCGACCTGCAGCTCGTCTTCGCCAAGGGCGTTCGCGAGTACATCGAGGCTGGCAAGGATCAGCAGGGCAAGGGCTTTGACCCCCGCAAGCTGCTCAAGCCTGGTCGCGAC
>CABUDB010000038.1 GCA_902490245.1 uncultured Collinsella sp. | reverse complement strand
GATCGTTAGCTTTGATATCAATTAGTCTTTATCGCTAAAGTCCTTGTACAGGCCGTCGACGTCGGTCAAAAAGATCGCCTTATGCGCATGCAGCGCCGCCGCAACGGCACCGGCGGCGGTATCGGCGTTGATGTTGAAGAAACCGCCGTCCTCCCCCGCCGCGACGGTAGCGATGACGGGGATGTACTCGCTATCGAGCAGGCGCTCGATATAGTCGGTGTTGACGTGCGTGACCTTGCCTACGCGGCCGAGTTCGGGGTCGAGCGGCTCGGCGATGAGCGTACCGGCATCGCTGCCCGAAACGCCCACGGCCAGGTTGCCGTGATGGTTGAGCGCCGCGACCAGCTCCTGGTTGACCTTGCCGCCCAGCACCTCGCGCACGATATCCATGGTCGCCGGCGTGGTCACGCGCTGGCCGTTCATAAACTCGACGGGGATGTCGTAGTGGCTAAGCGCCTCGTTGATGGCCTTGCCGCCACCGTGCACGATAACAGGGCGCATGCCGATGATCTTGAGCAGGACGATGTCGCTCATCACGTCGCGGCGCAGCTGCTCATCAACCATGGCGGCTCCGCCATATTTGATAACAACCGTCTTGCCGGTCAGGTTCTTAATCCACGGCAGCGCTTCGAACAGCAGCTGCGCGGTTGCTTCGTTGGATTCACTCGAACGACAATCGCGTGCGAATTTCATAATCTGCCTCGTCTTTCGTATCGTTATCGCGCCGTGCTCCGCTGTCCGCAATCGCGGCAAGATGCGCAGCGTGCCTGGAATCTAGGAACGGTAGTCGCCGTTGATGGAGATGTACTCATGCGTGAGGTCGCAGGTCCACACGGTCGTTGCCGCGTCGCCTGCGCCCAGGTCGGCCGAGATCACGATCTCGGGCGCCTCAAAACGTCGTAGAGCCTCGTCCTCGTCAAAGGGAACAGTCAGACCGTCGCGACAGACAGGCATGCCCATCATGTCGATGGAAACGTCTTCCTGATTAAACTTCACGCCGCACTTGCCAAGCGCCATAGCAACGCGGCCCCAGTTGCAGTCGTGGCCGGCGATGCAGGTCTTAACGAGCGGCGAGTTGGCAACGGCACGGGCGGCGATATCGGCCTCCTCGTCGTTAGCGGCGCCGGTAACGTTGACCGTAACAAGCTTGGATGCGCCCTCACCATCGGCGGCGATATTGCGCGCCAGGCTCTCGCACACCTCGTGCACGGCAAATGCCAACTCGTCAAAGGCATTGGAGCCCTCGACGATCGGCTCGGCATCTGCGGCAGCGGCGCCGGAGGCAAGCATGATGCAGGTGTCGTTGGTCGAGGTGTCGGAATCGACCGTTACCTTGTTAAAGGTCTGCTTGACGGTCGAGAGCAGCAGGGCATGAAGTGCCGCAGGCTCGACGGGAGCATCGGTGGTGATAACTGCGATCATGGTGGCCATGTTGGGCATGATCATACCCGAGCCCTTGCACATTCCGCCTACCGTATAGACATTGCCCGCATGACCCGCAGCCTCACTGACGTAGGACACGGCGTACTCCTTGGAGTGCGTGTCGGTCGTCATGATGGCGCGAGCGGCATCGGCGCCACCGTGGGCGGAGAGCGCCTCGTAGGCAGCAGGAATGGCGGTCTCAAACGTGTCGATCGGCAGAATCTGGCCAATTACACCCGTGGAGGCAACCAGAATCTGCTGAGGCTCGCAGCCGATGACCTGCGATGCGATGCTGCACGTCTCGCGCGCGCATGCAAGGCCGGTCTCACCCGTGGCGGCGTTGGCATTGCCAGAGTTGACCGAAATGCCGGCGATGATACCGTACCCCTTGTCGGTACCGCCCAGGTTGGCACGGCTCACCTGCACGGGCGCCGCGCAAAAGCGATTGGTGGTAAACACGCCAGCACCGGGACAGGGTTTATCGGGCACGACGAGCGCGTAATCCAGACGCTCGGGGTTCTTGCGGAACCCAGCGTGGATGCCTGCAGCCTTAAAACCAGCCGCAGCCGTAACGCCACCCTCGACGGCGCGAATCTTGATATCAAACAGCTCGGTATTCATCGTCTTTATGACTCCTTATGTCAAACAAAAAACGGACATCGGTTGGTGCGCCATGCCAGTCGTGATCATGAGACCAGCTTAAGAGTGGCGCCCCACTCGATGCCCGACTACCAAATCGTTAACAATCGAATGTGCTACACCGGGCACGCCACTGTGGGCAAGCCTCGTCGCTCGTCAAAGCCAAAGACGATATTGGCGCACTGGACTGCTTGGCCCGCAGCGCCCTTGCACAGATTGTCGATGGCGCCCGTCGCCACCAGCACGCCCGCGCGCTTGTTGAGCGCGAGGCCGATCTGGGCGGCGTTGGTGCCGACGACCGAAGCCGTCTTGGGCTGCTGACCGGCATCGAGTACGCGTACGAAGGTGCGACCGGCGTAGAACTGCTTGTAATGGTCGACAACGTCCTCAAGGGTCAAGGTATCGATAGCCTGCGGCGTAAGCGGCAGCGTCACCGTGGAGAGCAGACCACGCTTGAGCGGTGCCAGGTGCGGGGTAAAGACGACGCGATCGGTCAGGCCAAGGATTTGCTCAATCTCGGGCGTGTGGCGATGCTTGCCCACGCCGTAGGCCTCCAAGTTCTCGTCGGCGCTGCAAAAATGGGTGCGGGCGTTGCAGGACTTACCGGCGCCCGTCACGCCGCTAATGGCATCGACAATCACGGGACCGTTCTCGGCCACCCAGCCGACGCGCACGGCGGGCGCGGCGGCAAGGCTCGTTGCGGTGGGATAGCAACCGGCGCAGGCGACCAGCACGGGTTTGCCGTCGGCATGGTCGGATGCGGCGGTCTCCAAGTCTTGGCAGAACAGCTCGGGCAGACCGAAGGCACGGGTCTTGAGCAGCTCGGGGCTCGTATGCTCGGCGGCATACCATGTCTCAAAGACGGACGCGTCGTTCAGACGGTAGTCGGCCGAAAGATCAAAGCAGGAGACGCCCGATGCAAGCAGCGCGGGCACCTGTGCCATGGCAGCCGTGTGCGGCACGGCAAGAAAAACCGCATCGCAGCTCTTGAGCTCGGGGGCGTCATGCGTGGTGAAAACCAGATCGCTCACACCAGCAAAGCTCGGATACACCGCGGACAGCGGCTGGCCGGCATCGGCGTTGGACGTAATGGCAACAAGTTCAAACTCGGGATGACCGAGGACGAGGCGAATGAGCTCGGCTCCGGCATATCCAGCCGCGCCGACGATTCCAACCTTCAAAGACATATCAGACTCCTTGTCTGCGATTTATGCACCGATGCGCATTTCGCAGCGGTCGTTATGAAGTGGGTTGAAACTTTAGCATCAAAAGATGCATGAATGCGTAAATGGCTTGCATATTCATGCATTGAAACATTCCTGACACATTCGCTTGAAGGAATTGACAAATGGAGCGGGCCCCGTATTGACCGGCGCTCCTAACGGCGCCGGGCAATACGGGGCCCGCCCATGCGAAAACCAAGTTGTTAGGATGAGCCAGCCGGCTAGAGCTCGACCGGCACCCATTCGTCGTGATTGCAGATAAAAGCCTCGGGATCCTCGACGCTAAAGAAGACGAGCGTGGGGTCGTTAGGCCCCTCATAGTGCTCGCCCAGGCGCTCTAGATGCTTCCATCCGGCTTCGCGCATTTCGTCTAAAGCCCGGTCATCCAAGCCGGCACGCCCGCGCAAGATGAGCCAGCCATGGCCCGGCCACCAACTCGTGACCTCGAAGCGCTGATTTTGCAGCAGCTCCTGCCACACATCTTTGGTGCGCGCCGTTACAAACCACAGCTTGCCGTCCTGGATCTGCGCAAACGAAAATGGACGCACATGCGGCTGTCCGTCAACGCTCGTCGCCAGATACCACGCCGGCACCGACGTCAGATACTCCAGCACCGTATTCAATCCGTCCACGTTTCCTCCTGTCGCCTGACCAGTCTTTTTGCAATGGGTAGTCAATTTGGGAAATCAGAGCTCGAGGCGCTCTTCGCTGCCGTCGATATCGCAGAACCGTGCGGCGATGTTGCGGACCGAGAAGAATGCAAGGCGGCCGTCGTTGGCGCTATCGTGTTGCTCGCCAATGCCCACCATGTGCCTAAAGCCCGCCTGGCGCACCTTGTCGCTCACGACTGCATCGTCCTCGAGCGCGGCCTCACCGGTTAACACGATCCAGCACTCCCCCGGCTTCCAGCCCGATACCTCAAACTTGGGATTCGCGCTCAACTCCGCCCACACGTCCTTGTCGCGCGACGTGCAAAACCACAGCTTGCCGTCATCGACCATGGCAAACGAAAACGGCCTCACGCGGGGCTGATGCCCGTCGCTCGCATCGGTCGTAGCAAGATACCACGCCGGAATGCGCCTGAGATACGAGCAGACGCGCCCGAGCTGAGCCGTGCGGTCGTTGTCGGTCATAGGGACCCCTTTCTTGCGCTCGAATCGCGCCTAAACAAGTTGAAGGTTGATGACGATGACGCAGATGAGCAGCAACGCCGTCACCACCGCCGCCAACGCATCGCTGCGGCCAAATGCAAGCGCATGCAAACGTGTGCGGCCCTGCTCGCCATGATAGCAACGGGCATCCATGGCGGCCGAAAGCGTCTCGGCATGACGGAACACGCCCGTGAACAGCGGAATCGCCACACTGCCGAGCATACGCACTCCGCCGAGCGGGCCTCCCGTCACGCGCGCACCGCGGCTCGCCTGCGCATCGGCCGTCTGCTTCATCTCGGTGGCAAACTGCGGCATAAAGCGCAGCGCGATACCCATAATCATGCCGAGCTCGTGTGCAGGAAGTCCCACACGCGCAAACGGCGCGAGCAGGCGCTCAAAGCCCGCGGTGAGGTCGAGTGTCGGTGT
This sequence comes from uncultured Collinsella sp., assembly GCA_902490245.1. GTDB lineage: Bacteria > Actinomycetota > Coriobacteriia > Coriobacteriales > Coriobacteriaceae > Collinsella. The sequence goes on along the minus strand of CABUDB010000038.1, from coordinate 5,564 downwards.
GGTGAGCGTAATGGCGCTCATGCCGGCCATCATCAAGCTCAGGCGGCACGCCATAAACGCCGCAGAACGCAGCGAGCCCTCGCTTATCTGCAGAAAGCCGAGCTGCCACAGGATGCGCCCGCTCTGGTCGGAAAACAGGTTGAGCACTGCGACCACCACGACAATCGCTAGCAATGGTGCCATCGATGATAGGACCCGGCGCAACGGCACCCGGGACACGGTATAGATCAGGACAACGAAGATTGCGACCGGGGCCAGTCCGCGGAAGCTGCTGACTGTGAGCGTCGTGATCAGAAGCACAAAGCCCAAGAGCAACTTAGTTCGCGGGTCCAGGCGGTGGATCGCGCTATCGCCGGGATAGTAGCTGCCAAACGAAAACGACTCCATTAGCAGCCCTCCTCTCGCGCAACCGTCTTGGATTTAGCAATGTCCGCGACGTTAGAAGGACCGCCCGAGCGACCGATTAGCAGGTCCACCAACTCGTCGGCCAACGACTCAACCGTATAGAGCCCGCCACGACGCAGCGGCACGCCTGCTTCCGCGAGCGCCAACGCCATGCGCTGAGCAGCAGGTACGCCCAAGCCGATCGACTTGAGCTCATCGGCATGCGCAAACACCTGCGCGGGGATTCCCTCGACAAACACCGCGCCTTCGTTCATTACGACGATACGGTCGCAGCAATTGGCCAGGTCATCCATGCTGTGCGAAACCATGACAACGGTCAGGCCATCGCGGTGAAGTCGATCGATAAGCTCAAGGAAATCCCTGCGCGCAGCCGGATCGAGCCCCGCCATGGGTTCATCGAGCACCAGGACTTCGGGCTCCATGGCGAGCACGCCGGCGAATGCCACGCGCCGTTGCTGACCGCCCGAAAGCTCAAAGGGACTCTTGTCGCCGACCGTGGTAAGGTCGAGGCCCACGCGCGAGAGCGATGACTCGACACGACGGTCGACTTCATCTTGCGGCAAGCCAAGGTTGTGCGGACCAAACGCCACGTCCTGCGCCACGGTTTCGGCAAACAGCTGACGCTCGGGATATTGAAACACCACGCCGACCTTGGCCTTAACCGCGGCGGCGTCTTTCTTGTTTGACAGATCGAGCCCCAGCGCGCGAACGGATCCCTCCTGGGGGCGAATCAAGCCGTTGAGATGCTGGACCAGCGTGGATTTACCCGAACCGGTATGGCCCGCTAGCCCCAGGAACTCGCCGCGACGCACTGTCAGCGATACATCGCGCAGCGCCCACGGGCTGCTTGGGTCGTTTCCCCAGAGAGCCTGCTTGCTCGATTTGCCCGCAGTGGCCGAGCGCTTATGCCAGCGGCGGCGCTCGCGCGGACTGAGCGAATAACTGTACGAAACATGGGATAGCTCTATGACGGGCTCCGACGCGTTGCCCTCGTTGTCTACCGGAACAGTGCCGTCAGCGATTTCCAACTGGGATGCGGAAGACTGCCCCGCGGTGCCTGCCCCACTTCGCTCGGCATAAGTCTGCGCAATCTCGGCGACCATATCCGCCTCACGTACCTGCGCGCAAACGGGCACGCCCTTCGCACGAAGTGTCCTACCTAAGCAGCACGACGCCGGCATATCCAGGTTGAGCTGCGCAAGTTCGTCCGCTCGCGTCAAGATTTCCTCGGGCGTACCGAGCATGGCAACGCGCCCCGCCCGAAACACCGCGACACGATCGGCCTCAGCGGCCTCTTCCATAAAGTGCGTAATCATCACGATGGTCATGCCGCGATCGTGCAACGCGCGGCAAGCCTTCATGAAGCCCTTGCGCCCACGCGGATCAAGCATCGAGGAAGCCTCATCCAAAATGAGCACGCGCGGTTCCATGGCAAGCACGCCGGCGAGCGCCACGCGCTGCTTTTGGCCGCCCGAAAGCGCATGGGTCTCGTGGTGCTCAAAGCCCACCAGGCCCACGCCTTTCAGCGCCTCGCGTACGCGCTGCGCAATTTGCGCCGATGGCACGCCTAGGTTTTCGGGACCAAACGCAATGTCATCTTCGACAAGCGTTGCCACCAGCTGGTCGTCGGGATTCTGGAATACCATGCCCGCGGTCGAACGAATGTCGTAGACCAGCTCGGGGTCGGACGCATCCATGCCGTTGATGCGTACCGTGCCCGCATCGGGCTGCAACAGCGCATTCAGATGCTTGGCAAACGTCGACTTGCCCGACCCATTGCCACCGAGGATGCAGAAAAACTCCCCGTCCTCGATGTTCAGATCGACGCCGTCGAGCGCCGGTGCGGCACCGTCATAACTAAAGGAAACGCCCCGACACTCAATCATGCGCGGCCTTTGACCTGGTCCTTTTTAGGCGTGATGAGGTTGGAAACCGCCTTGTACACCGCAAGCGTCAATACCGAGTTAAGCACGGTCTTGATAAGGTTGAACGGCAGTACGGCAGGAATCATGAGCGGGGCGATCACATCGACCGAGCCATACCAGAACCATACGCCAATGGTAAGGTTTGCGACCATAGACAGCGCTGTAGCGGCAATGACGCCGAGCACCAGGCCAATCACGGCACCCTTATAGGTGTGCATCTTCTGGTAAACGATAGCCGCGGGCAGAATATAGCCCAGCGTGGCAACCAAGTTCATAAGCGCGCCGACCCAGTCACCCGTGGTGAGCGCATGGATAACGATAGCCATAGCGGCAACAGCGGTACCGGTGCCGGGACCATACGCAAACCCGCACACCATCGCCGGCACCAGCGACGGATCATAGGTCAAAAACGGCGCCGAAGGAAGGATGGGCAGCTGCACGTACATAAACAGGGCGCCCAGGGCGCACATCAGCGCCATGGTAACGAGCTGTTTGGTGCTCCACCTATTCGTGTTCTCAAAATGGATATGCTGCGACTGTTCAGACATAAGATCACCTGCCTCTTTCATCCGGACTCTAACCGTTGGTACTGGGATCTCACCAGTTCAGCCGGCATGCGAACCAACACACGCACGGGTCGCGGACTCATCGGCTCAGTCGCAGGCACCTCGCCTGCTCCACGGCGTCCCTTTGACACCGCCCGATTTACCGCCAGTGGGGAATTCCACCCCGCCCTGAAACAGCAATTGCAAGTGTAGCACGAGCAATCGTTCACGCAAGTATGCCAAGGGTAATTTATGGCGGGGATCAGTTGCCGCAACAACCACGTTCCCCCCATCCCAAAGTAGTGCGCCTTTCGCGGCAAAGCCGCGAAACAGCGACCGGGACACGTATCCCCATCAGCCACGATCTCCGCCCACGCCGACCTCAAGGCCGTAAACGCAGGGGATCCGGGGGCGTGACGGGGTTTCTCTCCGGAACATTCCGCAAAGAGGCTCCGCAGCGCGAAGCGCGATGCGGAGCCTCTTTGCATGTCCGAGGACGTTCCGGAGAGAAGCCCCGTCACGCCCCCGGATTCCCGGTGGGAGTTCTAGACCTTGTCGGCCTTAGTACATACCGCCGCCCTGCTGACCAGCGGTAGCAGCAGCGATAGCGTCCTCAAGCTGAGTGTTCTTGGGCACATCGGAGACGGTGGCCTCGGTGATGAGGATCAGGCTGGCGACAGAAGCAGCGTTCTGCAGGGTGACGCGGCTGACCTTGACGGGGTCGAGAACGCCCATCTCGATCATGTCGCCCCACTCGCCGTTGGCAGAGTTGAGACCCTGGCCGGCGGGCAGCTCGGCAACCTTGTCGACCACGACAGCGCCCTCAAAGCCAGCGTTCTTGGCGATGGTGGCGACCGGAGCGGTCAGAGCCTTCTTGACGATGTCGACGCCAATCTTCTCCTCGGGGTCATCGATTTCGACAGCATCGAGCGCAGGAGCAGCGTCCATGAAGGCGACGCCGCCGCCGGCGACGATGCCCTCCTCGACAGCAGCGCGGGTAGCCTGCAGGGCATCCTCGACGCGGTGCTTGATCTCCTTGAGCTCGGACTCGGTAGCAGCGCCGACCTTGATGACGGCAACGCCACCGGAGAGCTTGGCCAGGCGCTCCTGGAGCTTCTCGCGGTCGAAGTCAGAGGTGGTGTTCTCCATCTCGCCCTTGATCTGAGCGATACGGGCGTCGATGGCCTCCTTGGAGCCAGCGCCGCCGACGACGACGGTGTTGTCCTTGGAGATGGTGACGGACTTAGCGGTACCGAGCATATCGGCGGTGATGTCAGCGACCTTCACGCCCAGCTCGTCCAGGGCAGCCTGGCCACCGGTGAGGACGGCGATGTCCTCGAGGATACGCTTGCGGCGATCGCCGTAGCCCGGGGCCTTGACGGCGCAGACGTTGAGGGCGCCACGGATCTTGTTGAGAACGAGGGTAGGCAGGGCCTCGCCATCGATGTCCTCAGCGATGATGAGCAGGCCACGGCCAGCGCGCTGGACAGCCTCGAGAACGGGCATGATGTCCTGGACGCTGGAGATCTTCTGGTCGGTGATGAGGATGTACGGATCCTTCATCACGGCCTCCATGCGGTCGTTGTCCGTGACGAAGTAAGCGGAGACGTAACCCTTGTCGAACTGCATGCCCTCGACGGTGTCGATGGTGATGTCGAACGTCTGGGAATCCTCGACGGTGATGACGCCGTCCTTGCCCACGACCTCCATAGCCTCGGCGATCTTCTCGCCGACCTCGGGGTCACCGGCAGAGATGGTACCGACGGAAGCAATCTGCTCCTTGGTCTCGACCGGCTTGGCCTGCTTCTTCATCTCGGCGACGGCGGCGTTGACGGCCTTGTCGATGCCGCGACGGATGGCCAGCGGGTTGGCGCCAGCGGCGACGTTGCGCAGACCGTCGTTGACGATGGCCTGAGCGAGCAGGGTTGCGGTGGTGGTGCCGTCACCCACGGTGTCGTTGGTCTTGGTGGCGACCTCCTTCACCAGCTGAGCGCCCATGTTCTCGATGTTGTCCTCGAGCTCGATCTCCTTGGCGACGGAAACGCCGTCGTTGGTGATGGTCGGGGCACCGAACGTGCGCTGCAGCGCAACGTAGCGACCCTTGGGGCCCATGGTGACGGTAACGGCGTCGGCCAGAGTGTTGACGCCCTTGGCAAGCTTAGCGCGGGCATCGGTGTTGAACGTAATGTTCTTTGCCATGGTAGGTAATCCTCCAAAAGAAATGTGACTCGCGTCGCCGCTTCCGAGTCCTATGCGGCGGGCGCGTTCAAAGACGAATCAGAGATTCTGACGAGACTAGGCCTCGACGACGGCGTAGATGTCGTCGGCGCGCATCAGCAGATACTTCTCGCCGTCGACCTTGACCTCGTTGCCACCGAACTTACCGTAGATGACAACGTCACCGACCTTGACGTCCATGGGAATGCGCTCACCCTTGTCGTTGACCTTGCCGGCGCCAACGGCAACGATGGTGCCACGCTGCGGCTTCTCCTGGGCGTTGCTGGCGATATACAGACCAGAAGCGGTCTTCTGCTCGGCCTCGTCGGGCTTGACCAGAACACGATCTGCAAGCGGCTTCAAAGACGACATGCTTGTCTCCTCCTTTTTGGGCCGCGCGGTTATACCACGCGAATTAACCCTTTTTGTTTGCGTACGCGTTGAATGGTACCCACGAATGGCGGGTTATACA
>CABUDB010000037.1 GCA_902490245.1 uncultured Collinsella sp. | reverse complement strand
GCGTCAACTGCAGAGTTCATCAAGATATCCACGAACGGCTCCTCGGAGCGGTCGTGGCCGAGCAGGATGACGCCCAGACCGCGCAAGGCAAGGTCCTGCGCCACGTGGTAGCCGGCCTCTCCGGACACAATAACATCTGCGCCGGCGGCGATGGCAAGCTCACCAAAATCGCCGAGGGAGCCGCCCAAGATGGCGACGGTGCGGCACGGGCGCTCGGCTTCGCCCCATACGCGCGGGTCGCTGCCAAAGGCCGTGGCGGCACGGTTGGCGAGATCGCGCAGGTTGCAGGCGTCGTGGAGGGTCGTGAATGCGCCCAGACCGGTGAGTACAGGCTCGTCCACATGCTCCAGCGAGCTCATGGGCTCAGCGCCCAGCAACTCACTCAGGCGAACGCGCGCTTCGTGCGAGCGGTCCAGGTTGGTGTGAAGCGAGATAATGCTCACGCCGCAACGAGCCGCCTCGTACAGTGCAGCGCTGCACTGGGGACGCTTAGAATCGGCCGGACAAAAGGCCTCGGGTGCCTTGATATAGATGGGATGATGCGTCAGCAGCACGTTGGCGCCGGCCTCGAGAGCGCGGCGTACGTTGGCCTCGGTCGCGTCGAGCGCGCAGGCAACACCGTGGATCTCGGCAGCGGGATCACCTACAGATAGCCCAACATGATCCCAGCCCTCGGCGTCTGCCTTGGGATAGCGCTCCAGCAGCGCATGTTCAAGCTCGGAGACGATCATGCGGCGCCTACGATCGAGAGCAGCGTCTGCGCAAAGTCGTCCAGATCGCCCGGATTCACGCGGTCATCGAAGGAAATGCGCAGCGACCCCAATGCCTGCTCGCGACCAATGCCCATGGCGCTGAGCACGTGGCTCGGGTCCATGCTACCGCTCGAGCAAGCTGATCCGGCCGACACCTCAAAACCGGCGGCATCGAGCTTGATGATGAGCTCCTCGGAGTCCATGCCGTCGACGTAGATCGAAACCATACCCGGCAGACGATCGGCCTGCGCATAGTCGTCCATGGTTGCGTGAATGCGAGGATGGGCCGTAAGTGTGGCGTAGAGCTTATCGGACAGGGCCTGCAGCGTCTCGCGCTCCTGGGCCACGTTGGGCGTCAGTGCGGAGGCGGCGGCGGCAAAAGCCAGCTGCGTGCGCAGATCCTGCGTACCGGCGCGACGGCCGGCTTCCTGTCCACCGCCAAAGATGCGCGGACGCAGCGGCGTGCGGTTCTTAAGGTAGAGCGCGCCGGACGCCACAGGGCCGCCGATCTTGTGCGCGGCAACGGTCATAGCATCGACACCCAGCTCGGTGACATCGAGCGGAATATGCAAGTAGCCCTGGATGGCATCGGTATGAAACAAGGCACCGGCAGTATGTGCGGCGGCGGCAAGCTCTCGGATGGGCTGTACCACGCCGGTCTCGTTGTTGGCTGCCATGATGCTCACGAGCGCGACGTCGTCGCCGAGCAGCTCGATGAGCGCGGTAGGCTCAATATAACCCGCACGGCAGGGCTGCACCAGATCGACGGTAAAGCCGGCGGCGCGCAGCAGCGGCAGGTTGTCCAGAATCGAATCGTGCTCGATGGCAGATACGATCACGCGGATGCGCTTGCGGTCGTGCTGACGGGCGCCCTCGGCAAGGCCGAGGAGCGCCAGCTGGTTGGCCTCGGTGCCGCCGTTGGTCAGGACGATCTCGGACGGGCGGACGCGAGCGCCAAAACTGCGGGCGATCTCGCGACGGGCAACTTCCAGGCGTGCGGCGGCCTTGCGGCCAAGCGAGTGCAGTGAGTTGGGGTTGACGCCCGCAAGCTCGCTGTCGTCGTACTCTCGCTGCGCAAGGAGCGCCTCGGCGCGCATGGGCGTCGAGGCGGCATAGTCAAGATTCACGGGTATGCGGTTTTGACCTGCGGTCATAAGGGTTTATGCCTCCTGTGCAGCCTCGTTGCCCAGCTTCTGCAGCAGCGCAACTTCAGCGGCGGGATCTTCGGACTTAAATACGGCGGAGCCGGCCACGAGCACGTTGGCACCGGCCTTGACAACCTCGGCAATGTTTTTGGAAGAAATGCCGCCGTCGACCTCGATCATGGGCGACACGCCGTGGCGCTCGCACATGGCCTTGAGTTCGTGGAGTTTGGCGATGGTGCCCGGGATAAAGCTCTGGCCGCCAAAGCCGGGGTTCACGCTCATCAGCAGCACCATGTCGACAACGTCGATGATGCTCTCGAGCACGCAGACGGGCGTTGCGGGGTTGAGCACCACGCCGGCCTTGACGCCGCGCTGCTGCAGATGGGTGAGCGTGCGGTGCAGGTGCGTGGAGGCCTCGTAGTGCACGGTGATCATATCGGCACCGGCATCGGCGTACCAATCAACCGTCTCGTCGGGGTTCGACACCATCAGGTGCGCATCGACCGGCACGTCGGTGGAGCGCTTAACGGCCTTGAGGATGTCAACGCCAAAGGTGAGGTTGCCGGTAAAGTGACCGTCCATGACGTCAAAGTGCACGAAGTCGGCGCCGGCGATCTTGTCGAGCTCGCCCTTGAGGTTGGCCATGTCGGCTGAGAGGACGGACGGAGCGATTTTAATGGAACCCATGGTAGTAGCCTTTCTGCACTAGTCGGTGAGTCCGTAGAACTCGTGGGAGGGTACGCGGTCGGTAAGGATCTCGAGCGCCCTATCCAAAGTAACACCGTTGTAGAGCGTTTGCTCCACGGCAAAGGTGAGTGGAATGTCTACGCCCAGTGAACGGGCGAGCTCGCTGACGCTGCGGGCCGCGACGGCGCCCTCGACCACCATATGCGTACGTGCCTGGTACTCGTCGAGCGAGACGCCGTGGGCAAACTCGTAGCCAAAGGTGCGGTTGCGCGAATGCTCGGAGGTACAGGTGGCGATGAGGTCGCCCATGCCGGCGAGTCCCATGCACGTTATGGCCTGCCCGCCGCGGGCGTGCACCAGTCGGCTGATCTCGGCCAGGCCGCGCGTCATGATAAGGGCAAGCGTGTTGTCGCCCGCACCGGAGCCGGCTGAAATGCCGCACACGATGGCGATGACGTTTTTCATAGCGCCGCAAACCTCGACACCGGTCATATCCTGCGACAGGTAGATGCGGAAGGCCGTGGACAGCAGCAGCTCCTTAAAGGTCTCCCCTACCTGCGTATCTTTGCTGGCGATGACGGCGGCAGAAAGCCCGCCGCGGCAGATCTCCTCGGCATGGTTGGGGCCGGAGAGCGCCGCCACGCGCGTCTCGTTGCCGATCTCGCTGGCGATGACCTCGCTCATGAGCAGACCAGACTCGGGCTCGATGCCCTTGGTGAGGCACAGAACCGGTGTCTCGTCCGCGATAAACGGCGCCGCCTGGTGGCATACGCTGCGCAGGTGCGTGGAGGGCACGGCAAAGATGATGGCATCGGTGCCGTTGAGCGCCTGCGCCAGATCCGTCGTGGCGACGACGTTACCGGGCAGCTCATATCCCACCAGATACCGGGGGTTGCGATGCTCGCCATTGATGCCGGCGGCCGTCTGCTCGCTATGGGCCCACATGGTCACGCGCTCGGCTCGAGCGGCGGCAAGGCCGGCGACGGCAGTTCCCCAGGAGCCGGAGCCAATCAGCGCAACATTCATGACTCTCTCCTACTTATCGTCGGGCTCGGTGACGCGCTTGGTAAACGAGAGCTTGGACTCCTTACCCGTCATGAGCTTTTTGATGTTCGGGCGATGGGCCCACACCACGGTGATGCCGATCATCGCCATGCAGAACTTGAGGCCCAAGCTGCTGTACGGAAAGACCGCGCAAGCAGCGATGGGAAGACCGATGGCAGCGGCGAGTGAGCCCACCGACACATACTTGGTGATGGCGACGGCCACGATAAACATGCCCAGCAGCGACAGACCAATAGGCCAGTACCAGGCGAGGATGACACCCAGACCAACGGCGATACCCTTGCCGCCGTGGAAGTTGAGATAGGGCGAGAAGATATGGCCCCACACGGCTGCCAGGCAAATGACGCCGAGCATCCAGTCGCCTGCGGCACCGGGGGCCATAATGCTCACGGGGAAGCCATAGCCCAAGTCGGCAATGAGCGGACGCGCGATAAGGACGCAGATGGCGCCCTTAAGGCAGTCGAGCAGCAGCGTGAGCGCGGCCACCTTGGGGCCGGCCACACGCAGGGCGTTGGTGGTGCCGATGTTGCCGGAGCCCGCCTTGCGAATGTCGGTGTGGTTGAACACGCGGCCCAAGATCAGGCCAAACGGAATCGCCCCGATAAAGAACGAGACCACGGCGCAGATGGCGGTCAGCAGAATCGGATTATGCATCCTTTTGCTCCTTCTTCCTAAAGAAGAGTCGAATGGGCGTGCCGGCAAAGTCGAAGGTCGAGCGCATACGGTTCTCCACGTAGCGCTGGTAGGTGTCGTTGACCAAGTCACTGTGGTTGACAAAGAACGTGAACGTCGGCGGGTTGACGCCCGTCTGGGTCACGTAGTGCATGCGCAGGCGGCGCTTGCCGTCCACCACGGTGTGACCGAACTCGCGCAGGTCGGTGAGGAACGTGTTGAGGCGCGAGGTGCTGATCTTTTGCGAGCGCGTTTTTTCGGCGGCGTCTACCATTGCCCAAATCTTCTCGACGCTGCGGCCGGTCAGGGCCGAGATGCGCAGGTACTGGGCCCAGGGAGCCATGACGCCCAGACGGCGGTCGATGGTCTCCATGCAGGCCTCGCGCTTACGGTCGTCGTCGAGCAGATCCCACTTGTTGAGCAGCACAACGATGGCGCAGCCGCGCTCGATGGCAAGACCCATGACCTTCTGGTCCTGCTCGGTAACGCCCACGGAGGCGTCGACGACGAGCAGTGCCACTTCGGCGCGATCGATGGCGCGCAGGCCGCGAACCATCGAGTAGTACTCGATGTTCTCGTATACGGTGCTCTTCTTGCGAATACCCGCGGTGTCGACCATGCGGTAGTGCTTGCCGTTGCGCTCCACGACGGTATCGATGGCGTCGCGCGTCGTGCCGGCGATGTTGGACACGATAGAGCGGTCAGCGCCCAGGATGCGGTTGAACAGCGACGACTTACCGGCATTGGGGCGGCCGATAATGGCGACGTTCAGCGCGTCGGGGAACTCATCGGCGACCTCGTCCTCTTCCTCCGGAAGCAGGGCCACGATATCGTCGAGTAGGTCGCCCGTGCCGTGGCCGTGCAGGGCCGAGAGCGGCGTGGGCTCACCGATGCCGAGGGAATAGAACTCCCAGATGCTGTCATTCTCGCGATCGGGGTTGTCGAGCTTGTTCACCAGCAGAAAGACCGGCTTGTCGCAGCGCTTGAGCATGCGGGCGACCGACTCGTCCTCCTCGGTGACGCCAGTGCGGCCGTCGACAACAAACAGGATGACGGCGGCTTCCTCGGCGGCGGCAAGCGCCTGGTCGCGGATGGACGTGGCAAAGACGTCGTCGCTCTTGAGCGGCTCGATGCCGCCCGTGTCGACGATGGTGAACTCGCGGCCGTTCCAGTCGGCCGTGTGATATGAGCGGTCGCGCGTGACGCCGCGCGACTCATGGACGATGGCGTCCGAGGTCTGGGCCAGGCGGTTAACGAGCGTGGACTTGCCCACGTTGGGGCGTCCGACGACGGCGACGATAGGTTTCATCTGCTCTCCTTTATTGGGTAGGGTCAGCGGGAATAGTTGAATTGGCGGGCGTTATGCCAAGGATGTGCTCCAGGGTATCGAGCAGCTCGTGCGGCATAGTCGATACCACATGGACCTCGGCGCCACGACCGGTAAGGCTTGCGAGTAATTCGTCACGATGATACTCGTCAAGGGTCATACCGTCGGCGTTGAACATGAGCTTAGGCACAAAGAGCATAACCCCCGACAGGTCCTGCGGCAGCTGCTCCAAGATGTCGCAGGCGACGATGAGGCCGGTCACGTCTACGTTGCCACCAAAGTAGTGGTTTTTGATGGCCGTGACGGTACCGGCAAGGCCGTGCGGCGATTCCACAAAGCGGGCCACGGTGTCGCGCGCGCTGGCGCCCGAGAGGCACAGCAGGCGCTGGCCACGGGCGGCGATTGCCTCGCGAACGCGGCGCAGGCGCTCGGCGTCGGCGGCGAGCACGTTGTCGGTCTCGTCCAGATAGGAGCGGATCATGCCGATGCCGTCGTAGTACTGCGGGTAGCCGTCGTAAAAGTCTGCCTCGGGCGGCTCGATGCCGGCATCCAGGTAGAACTCGTCGCTCATCTGGAAGGTGTGGCGGCCAAAGCGCTCGAAGGCACGGTCCTGGAAGGGCCGGATCATGGCGATAGTCTCGCGCGCCAGCTCGGGCTTGTCGCTGTATGACCAGCTAAAACGATTCTGATGCTTGGTAAAACCGAGCGGCACAATGCCCAGGCTCGTGATTTGCTCGTGCTCCTCGCAAAAGCGCAGGGTCTTTTCCAGCTCCTCGCCGTCGTTCATGCCGGGGCACAGCACGATCTGCGCGTGAATCTCGATGCCGGCGGCCATGATGGCCTCGAGCACGTCCATGCCGCGCTGGGCATTGCGGCCCATCATGCGGCGGCGGACATCGGGGCTCACGGCGTGGACCGACACATTCATGGGACTCATGTTGCGATTGATAACGTTTTGCACGTCCTCGTCGGTGAGGTTCGTGAGCGTGACAAAGTTGCCCTGCAAAAAGCTCAGGCGGTAGTCGTCGTCGCGGATGTAGAGCGTGGAACGTCCGCCCTTTGGCAGCATGGTCATAAAGCAGAACACGCAGGCGTTTACGCAGGTGCGCATGCCGTCGAAGATGGGGCCATCGAACTCCAGACCCCAGTCCTCGCCGGGAAAGCGATCGAGCTCAACGGGGGTGACGGTGCCGTCGCGCGGATCGAATACCTCCAACTCAACGGTGTCGTCATCTGCCTCCCAGAGCCACACGATCATATCGGTCAGCTGTTCGCCGTTGACCGTGAGCACGCGCATGCCCGGCTCGATACCCACATCCCATGCGGGCGATTCGGGGCGCACGTTTTTAACGAGCGCGCCCTCACCCGGCTCGGGGTCGCGGCTGCGCCCGTAATCGGCCACCTCGGCGGCGTATGCGGGTACGGTCTGGTCCATGATTAGCGGCAAAGCTCCTTGATGCGCTCGACGGCGCGTTCGATGTGTTCTTGCGGGGTGGAAGCGCCGGCGGTGATGCCGATGTGGCGTGCATTGACAAACCATGCGGCCTCGATCTCGGATGCCTCCTCGATGTGATGCGTGCGCTCGCAGGCATCGGCGCAAATCTGCGCTAGGCGGCGGGTGTTGCCTGAGTTCTTGCCGCCCACCACGACCATGCAGTCGCAGCGGTTGGCGAGGGTTGCCGCCGCCTGCTGGCGCTCGCTCGTAGCAGCACAGATGGTGTTGATCACGCGCAGTTCCTGCACACGTGGGGTGATGGAGGCCACAACCTCGGCCAGGTTCTGCGCGGTCTGGGTGGTCTGCACAACCAGGCCCACCTTGCCATTGAGCGACAGCTCGTCGGCGTCGGCGGCACAACTCACGACCTGCGCGTCATCGCCGGCATGGCCCAGAATGCCCTCAACCTCGGGGTGGCCCGGCTCGCCCACGACGAGCACGCGATAGCCCTCGCGTACCAGGCGCTCGGCGGCCACGTGGACCTTCTTCACGTAGGGGCAGGTGGCATCGACCACGTCGAGGCCGCGCTCGCGAGCGGCCTCGATCACCTGCGGCACCACGCCGTGCGCGCGAATGATCACGGTGCCCGACGCGGCGTCGTCCAAGGTTTCTGCTAAACCGACGCCTGCCTCGGCGAGCTCGCGTACCACGATGGGGTTATGGATAAGCGGGCCTAGGGTATGGACCGTAGCGGTCTCCCCCGCCTGCGGGGCGGCCGCCAGGGCCATATCGAGCGCGCGCTGAACGCCGTAGCAGGTGCCCGCGTGGGCAGCGATCTCGATGGTGGGGGCGTCTACCTTGCCGGCCACAGCCGCGACGGTGTTCATGACTTCCTCGCCCATGGCTAGAACCTGCCCGGGTGCTCGGCGCACAGGTCGTCGCGCATGGCGTAGACGCGACTCATGGCTTCGGATTCAAACCAGGCCAGGCGCTCCTTGCGCTTGAGCTCGGCCGGTGCATCGGATAGCGAGATGGCCTTGCCGGCACGGATCCAGCACTTTTTGGGGCGCATGAGCTTTTTGCCCGCAGGCGTGATATCGGACCAGCCGCAGATGGCGAGCGGGTTGACGGGCGCCTTACCCATCTGGGCGATAAGTGCAAAGCCGCCGTGGACCTCGGGCTTTATCTCACGCGAGCGGATGCGTGTGCCCTCGGGGAAGATCAAGACGTCCTCGCCGCGCTGCAGCGCATGCTGGGCGGCGCGCAGACACTTCATGTCGGCGGTGCCGCGCTCGACGGGAATGCCGCCCACACGGCTAAAGGCCCAGCGTACGATCTTGCTCTTGGCAAACTCGGACTTAAAGATGGGGCGCACGCGGCGGCCGCCAAAGAACAGCGCCGTCTCCACGGCCAGCACCTCGGCCATCGAGGTGTGATTGCAGATGACCACGCTACCGCGGCCATCCTGGCGCTCAAACAGCAGGTCGCTGTCCTCGGTCTTCCAGCGCCACATGAGCTTGGAGAAGACCCACAGGATGCCCATGACTACGGCGACAGTGCCGCGGATGAGCGCCGGGAACTCGGCGTAGGGGGCGTTGTAGTAATCCTCGGGCGTCTGCTTAAACAGGCGCATGGGCTACCTCCTTTGGTTGATGAGGTCCTCGATTATCGAGACGACCTCGTCGATGGTGTGGGCAGTGGAGTCGACGTGCACAGCGTCCTCGGCGGGAACGAGCGGCGCGACCTCGCGGCTGCTGTCGAGCTTATCGCGCTGCTTGAGGGCATCGAGAGTCTCGTCGACCTCGGCCTCGAGCTGCTCGGTGGTGAGCGGCTGGGCGTCGTTTTGGTGGCGCTGCAGCACGCGGCGACGGGCGCGCTCGCGCGGGTCAGCGGTCAGGAACACCTTGACCTGTGCGTTGGGGAACACGACGGTGCCGATGTCGCGACCCTCGGCCACGATATCGCGGTCCTCGGCGGCGCGGCGCTGGTGGATGAGCATGGCCTCGCGCACGCCCGGGTAGGCCGAGACCTTGGATACGTTGGCGTCGACCTGCGGGGTGCGGATGGAGGCCGAGGCATCCTTACCGTCGATGGTCAGGCGCGTGTCCTCGCCGGTGCCGTTGGTAAAGCGAATCTCGATCTGCTCGGCGAGGGCGTCAATGGCCGCCTCGTCGTCCAGGTCAATGCCGCGGTCGAGCGCGGCGAAGGTGACGGCGCGATACATGGCGCCCGTGTCGAGCTTGTTAAAGCCCAGCTGGCGGGCGATCTCCTTGGCGATAGTGGACTTGCCGGAACCGGCGGGGCCGTCGATGGCGACGATCATGCAATGCTTCCTTTCGGTGGTTGACGTGCTGGTATGGGACGCGGGCGCTGCGGCTTTGCGGGTTGCCTAGCTCGTGTAGCGCTCGCGGTAGGTGTTGCGCTTGGGCGCGGAGCCGTGGCTGCCGTGGTGACGCGTGCGGCTTGCGGTGTTGGTCGTGGGCGCGGCGCCGCGCTTGGAGCTGGCCTGCTTAGGCGGGATACCGCCGGCCTTGAGGATCTGCACCTCGCGGTCGGTGAGCTCTCGCCACGAGCCCTTAGCCACGTCCTTGAGCTCCAGGCCGGCAAAGTTACAGCGGTGCAGGCGGATCACCGGATGGTGGATCTTGCTCAGCATGCGCTTGACCTGGTTCTTGCGGCCTTCGCGGATGATGACCTCCACGGCGGTGGTGCCGGGCTTGACGCCCTGCGGAGCCACGGCCTCGGCCTCGCGCGCGTTGATGACGCGGCAGATCGCCGGCTGGCACAGGCCGTCGTCGAGCTCGATGCCGCGGCGGAGTGGTTCCAAGTCGCGATCGGTCAGGTGGCCGTCCACGAGCGCTTGGTAGGTCTTGTAGACGTGCTTGCTGGGGTGCAGCAGGTCCTGCGACAGGTCGCCGTCGGTGGTAAAGAGCAAAAGGCCCGTGGTGTCGCGGTCCAGGCGACCCACCGGGAAGAGCCCCGGAAAGCGGTCACGCGGGACCAGATCGGCCACGCAAGGGCGCTCCTGCGGATCGCTCATGGTAGTGAGGTAGCCGGTCGGCTTGTAGAGCATCAGGTACACGGCGCCCTGATTGAGCTTGACGGGCATGCCGTCGACCTCGATATGGTCGCGGTCCACATCGACCTTGGTGCCCAACTCGGTCGCGACCTGGCCGTTGACGGTTACGCGGCCGGCGGTCATCAGGTCCTCCGAGCCACGGCGGCTCGCCACGCCCGCGCGAGCCAAAAAGCGCTGCAGGCGCATGGTGTGCGGGTAGACGGGCTGGGTGTCGCCTACGGGCGTTGCGGTATCCGTGGCGCTTGCGACGCGCGCCTCCCCTGCTTCGTTAGTCCTCGTCATGCATGTCCTCCGAGGTAACACCTGTGGGCAGAAGCTCCTCGCCATCGGTGTCTTCAACATCGGTATCGATCAGTTCGCGCTCTTCGTCCAGGTCCTCGGCCTGCTCCTCGAGCGTGGACTGAAT
>CABUDB010000036.1 GCA_902490245.1 uncultured Collinsella sp. | reverse complement strand
GCGTGAGCAGTTTTTCTCTGGGAATGAAACGGCGGCTGGATATAGCTACGGCTTTGTTGGGTGACACTGATCTGCTTATTTTTGATGAGCCAGCAAACGGGTTGGACCCGCTGGGCATCGAGAGTATATGGGCCCTTATCGGTCGATTGAATCGAGAACAGGGTACGACCATGCTCATCTCTAGCCATGATTTGGATGAGCTGGCATTGGTTGCAACAAGCTGCCTGTTTCTTCATGACGGTAAACTGCTGAAAAAGGAATCGATGGACGTCATAAGGGATGAGGCGCCATCCCTAAAAGAGTATTACAGGCGCTTGATGAAGGCGGTCTCGCTATGAAGCGGGCGATCCATCCCATAAAGGCAGATATGATGCGTTTGCAGCGGATGTTTCCGGCGAAGTTTGGTCTTGCGCTTATGCTGGCGTTCGGCCTTCTCTTCGGCATCTTTCTAAAAAACGGAACAACGTTGCTCGCCTTTGGCAATAGCATTTTTGGGGAGGATATTGGCTTCTGCTGGAATGTAATCGATCCTTCTGCACCCGATGAGTCCCTTGTGCGCAGCGCTTTTGCCGGTACGTCTCTGTTCGTACCGCTCATCGTTTGCCTGGTGATTTTACAGGAGCGCGGCTATGAAGAGGGATACCGAATTTCTATGGCAAGAGGTCTCGCCCGCTTTAATGGCGCTCTAGCACATGCATTTTCGTCTGCTTTCATAATTGGCGCAGCATATAGTGCGCTTTGCCTTCTTCTTTTTGCAATAGCCGTAACGCGTGGAGGGCAAAACTACGTGCATGGCATGCTGGCTGCATTTTTGCCTGCAATGATAGTCAACGCCGTATTGGTGATATCGGTTGCGCTGGAGACGGTGACCATCTATCGGATTACGGGCAGCGCTGTATTGAGCGGGGCCGTGGTGATAGTTGGATTTGTCATGAGCTTGACGCTCTACGGAACTTACCTTCAGACGCCCATGCCGTCCTTGCGATGGATCTTCTTTCTCCCGGGGCCGTACCTTGGAGTCGGATGTGCCCTTGGGTATAGCGATATGGGGCAGCTGACGCTTCTGGGATATGGTGCGGCAGCCAGCTGTCTATCGGTATTGATTTACGCTCTCGTGAGCTTTCGTGCTGGGGGTGTGCTCAATGGCTCGTCAGACTAGAAGATTCCTTCATTCAGAATTGAAGCATGTGAGCAAATGGACGTACGCCTTAATCCTGGTAACTTATGCGTGCATGGTGGTATTGCAGCTTAATTCTTTCCCGATGTGGTTCTGTAGCCTCCGTGAGAACAGTTTCTTGGGCTTTTTCCCAGACCCGACGCTTCGGCTATCGGCAGAGGATGTCCTTCTATTTGGTAATGCAGAGGTTTTTCGCGGTCTGCTGTTCAACGTAGCCCCGTTGGCTCATGCATTGTTCTTTCCGTTCATCGCGGCTTGCATTGTGCCGCGCTTTGTCAGTTCGGGCTTTATTGAGGACCCGTGGGGGTTGTCGGAGGCTCGGGGAGGGAGGCGTGCGTGCGCTATCGTTGCGCGAGTGGTGCTGTCTTCTTTTGCCCTTTTGGGCGCGTTTATCCTGTCGAGTGTCGTTTTGTACTGTCTTAACTGCGCAATCGTTTTGGATGCTCAGCAGTGTTTCAACCTGAATATGTTTTGCGATCGACTTCTTCTGGCGAGTGCGGTCTGCCTTGCATACGTGGTCTCTTGCGTGATCGTTGTTTCCTATTTTGGGTCCGGCTTCGGTCCTATTGGCATGCTGTTGCTTGTCAACGTCGTAGCGATCTACATACAGGTCGGGGCCAATTTCATGCTTCCGCTTCCAGCCTCGATGCTCATGTGGATTTGCGGCGTGACCCCGTTGGGGAATGGTCAATGCATCTCGATTTTAATTGACTGCCTCATAAACGTAGCAAGCGTTTTTGCCATTTGCTTTACCGTCGACCGATTACGGTCGAGATTTCTCTGATTGTTTGTGAGGGATAATCATACCGAGCATATCAAATACAGGGGGGGGCGGGCACCGTAGCTGGTGTCCGCCCCCCCCGGCTTAGGAGGCTTTAACCTGAGTGGTTCGCGAGCTAGCGGGCCTGCTTTACCTTAGCTGCTGCCTCGACAAACGACTTCCACAGGTTAAAGTCGGTCTCGAGCGTTTGCCAGGTGTACTCGGGGTGCCATTGCACGCCCAGGCAGAACGGCTGGCCCTCGACCTCGATGCACTCGGGTACGCCATCGGTTGCCTTGGCGACCAGGCGCGTGCTCTTGCCCAGGCGGTCGACGCAGCAGTGATGTGCCGAGTTGGTCTGGATGAGCCTGTGCCCGCCAACCGCGCGCTCCAGCAGCGAGCCCGGCACGACCTCGACGGGATGCACAGGGTCGTTGAGCACGTGGGTATGGCGCCACTGCGTGCGGCCCTCGCGCGCGCCCAGGCTCGGCACGTCCATGCACAGGGTGCCGCCGGTGGCGACATTGAGCAGCTGCGTGCCGCGGCAGGTGGTAAAGAGCGGCTTCTTGGCGCGAAGCACCTCGCTAACCAGCTTAAACTCAAAACTATCGCGGATCTCGCAGCAGAGGGTGGGGTCGTAGGGTCGATCATCGCCCCAACGTTTGGGATTGACATCGGGGCCGCCGGGAATGGCGATACCGTCAGCGATTTCCACGTAATGACGGATAACGTCGACGTCTTCAGTAATGGACATCTGCAGCGGCAGACCGCCGGCGGCAAGAATGGCGTCGACAAAGACGCTCGCAATTTCCTCGTTGGGGGAGAGCGTCTCGCTCAAATAGGGCTTCGCTTCTTCCCAGCGTGGTGCTACCAGGATAAGCGGGCGGTCGGCGGGATCGACGTCGACGTGCGGAGTGTAGGACGATGAGGTGCGGGTTCCGATCATGGGTGCGGCTTTCGAATCCGGATGGACATGGCACAGGGGTGGCGCGGGACAAACGTTACTGATGAATTTGCCCGCGTGGCAATTGGGTTAGTGGCCCTTGATGGAGTTGAGGAAGTCCTGGGCGCGTTGGGTCTTGGGATGGTCAAAGAACTCATCGGGCGTGCCGGTCTCCACGATCTGGCCGTCGGCCATAAACACGACGCGGTCGGCTACACGGCGGGCAAAGTTCATCTCGTGTGTAATCACGATCATCGTCATGCCCTGTTGGGCCAGGCGAACCATGACCTCGAGCACCTCGTTGATCATCTCGGGGTCAAGGGCGCTCGTGGGCTCATCGAAGAGCATGGCCTTGGGCTGCATGGCGAGCGAACGGGCGATGGCCACGCGCTGCTGCTGGCCGCCCGAAAGCTGTGCGGGCACCTTATCGGCCTGTTCGGCAACGCCCACGCGGCTCAACAGATCCATGGCGCGCTCACGAGCCTCCTCCTTGGAGACGCCCAGCACATCGACCGGTCCCAGCATGACGTTCTGCAGCACCGTCATATGTGCGAACAGGTTGAACTGTTGGAACACCATGCCCAACTCGGCGCGCATGCGGGCAAGATCCTTGCCTTCCTGCGGCAGGGGCTCGCCTTCGATGAGGATCTCGCCCGAGTCGATGGTCTCCAAGCGGTTGATGGTGCGGCACATGGTCGACTTGCCCGAGCCCGAGGGACCGATCACAACGACGACCTCGCCGCGGTCGACCGAGAGATTGATGTCGTTGAGGACGTGTAGATCGCCATAGTGCTTATCGACGTGCCTGAGCTCGATCAGCGGCTGATTGCCGGTGGAAGAGGTGCTCTGTGCCATGGTGCTCGGCTCCTTATAACTCGAAATGGTAAAGCGTTAGCGGATGATGGTCGCGCCGGTCTTGTGCGAAACGTAGACAGCGGCCTTGTTGATCGCGACGTTGATGAGGATATAGATGACCGCGATCACCAGGTAGACCGACACGAGGGCATCGTAGTTGGTAATGAGCACGCGGGCATTTTGCATGAGGTCGGGGTAGCTCACCACGTAGGCGACGGTGGTGTCTTTGACGACGACCACAAGCTGCGAAATCAACGACGGAATGATAAACCGAATAGCCTGCGGCAGGACGATTTTAAAGGTGATTTTAGCTTTGGAGAGACCGAGTGCCTGGGCCGCCTCGACCTGGCCGCGCGGTACGGCGTTGACGCCGGCACGGAAGATTTCGGCCAGTACACCGGCTGCGGCGAGCGCGACGGGAAGCGTGAGCATCCAAAACGACGGCAGCGCAATCTTGTACTGGGGCAGCACCAAAAAGAAGAAGTAGATGAACAGAAGGCTCGGCACGCCGCGGAAGAAATCGGTGAGCACGCGGCAGACCAGCTGCAGCGGCTTAATGTCGCTGGTGCGACCGAGCATAAGGGCAAGGCCGAGCACCAGCGCGATGGCGCCGGCGGTGAGTGCGACTTTAACGGTGCCCTCAAAGCCGGCAAGCAGGAACTTCCAGGTGGTGAGGTGCGTAAAGAAATACCAATAGTGGACCGAAAGCTGACCGGTCACATAAAAGCGCTGCAGCACGAGGGCAGCGAGCGCGGCGACGGCAACAAGCGAGATGGCGGTGCCGATGCGAATCTTGGCGCGCATCTTGGGGCCGGGAGCCTCGTAGAGCGCATCGCGCATGGTGAGCGCGGGGGAGGAGTGCTTGCTCATCGGAGGATCCTCACCTTCTTATCGATGTAGTTGCCAATGTGGCTCACCACAAAGGCTGTGCCCAGGTAGCCGAGCGCCGAGATAAAGAACGCGGCGACGCCGCCGAGCGAGCGCGTGTTGATATAGCTCACCACGCCGGTGAGCTCCTGGGGCTTAAGCGGCACCTGACTGCCGAGCGCGGTGGTGAGCATGACGGCGATAAAGAGGTTGGTCATGGGCAGCACGCTCGAGCGCAGTGCCTGCGGAATCACGATCTTGGCGAGGATGCGGTTGAAGCTCATGCCCAGCGAGCGGGCGGCTTCCACCTGGCCGACGCCGACGGTGTTGATGCCGCTCATAAAGTTCTCGGAGCCAAAGGCAGAACCCAAGAGCACTGTGGCGACGATAACGCAGGTGCGATAGGGCAGGACGACCTTGAGCGGCGGCAATGCGTAGACGACGATGATGAGCAACGCAATGCCGGGGATGTTACGGAAGACCTGGACATACAGGTCGCCAAAGACGCGCAGCGGCTTGAGCGGCGACACGCGCATCACGGTGACGGCGACGGCCAGCACCATGGCGATGGCAAACGACTCAAGCGTCATGCCCCAGGTTGCGAGCAGCGCGTCAATGTAGTTCTGGCCATAGAGCGACCAGAGCTCGGAGAGACTCATGCGGACCTCCCGCCGATAAGGAAAGGGGCTCCCGTGTGTACGGAAGCCCCGACAACTCAGTGAAGAAACAGTTTAGCGCAATAAAGCGCGCCGTGCGTTTCCGTATGGTTTCGTTGCGGCCGTTACTAGGCGCGTTGCCTAGGCGCCGATTTCGGGCAGCTCGGGAACATTGGTGTCGCCCGTGCGGTCGCCGATGCAGATCTGCCACAGCTCGGTCCAGGTGCCGTCGTCCTCAATCTTCTTAAGGAAGTCGTTGACGAAGGCGACGCCGTCGGAATCGAGCGGCAGGCCGATGCCATAGGGCTCCTTGCTGCCGAAGGGCTTGCCGGCAATCTTGTACTTACCGGGCTCGCGGACCAGGGCGCTCTGCTGCATGTTGTTGTCGATGACGTAGGCGTCAACGCGGCCCTGCTGAAGTGCCTGGCGGGCCTCCTCGTCGGTCTTGAACTCCTGCTGGCTGGCCTTGGGAGCGAGCTCCTCCAGGATGGCAGGGCCGTTGGAGCCGGACTGGACGGCGACGTTCTTGTCGGCCAGGTCGTCGACGCTCTTGATGTCGTCGTTGTCGGCGAGCACCAGGATGGCCTGCTGGGTGTAGTAGTAGGGACCGGCAAAGGAGACGAGCTTCTTGCGATCGTCAGTGATGGTGTAGGTGGCAAAGACGGCGTCGACCTGGCCGTTCTGCAGGACGGACTCGCGCGTGTCCGAGGTCACCTGGGTGATCTCGACCTTGTTCTCGCCCAGAATGTAGTTGGACAGAAGCTGTGCGATACCGGCGTCGAAGCCGCGGGTCTGACCGTCTTTCTCGTTGAGGAGGGAGAAGAGCGTGGAGGTCTGAACGCCACCGATCTTAAAGACACCGGCGTCCTTGACGGCCGTGGCCCAGGTGCTGGCGGCGATGGCATCGTCATCGGCCTTGGGGCCGTTGTCGACGAGCTTGTCGAATGCCTTAGCGTCGAGCGTGGTGGAAGCCTCGGCATCTTCGGAGCTCTTGGAAGAGCCGGCGGCGGAACCCTTGTCGGCCTCGGCGCTAGTGTCGGAGCAGCCGGCAAGACCAAGGCCGGCGACGGTTGCGAAGGTGGCGGCGACGAAGCCGCGGCGGTCGAGAACGACCTGCTGGGAGAGGTTCTTGCTCATGGTAGAACACCTTTCTCAATAAAATCCCTAGCGGTTGAGTAGAGTTATACCCTATCGCGCTCAAATGGGTCAACACGAAATAACTCAGAAACATACTTACCTTATGGGTTATTCAACCTACCAAAAAGGGACAGGTTCACAGGCACCTTCGTGGTGGTTTTGACCGATGCAACGGCATGCCTTACTGTTTTGTCTCAATCTGTAACATCTGCAGCCATTTTTGCCGAGTAACTGTTACAGATTGAGATTTTCTCTTCAGGGGGATTCGAATGTCTCAATCTGTAACAGTTAGACGGCCAAAAGGTCTCTATCTGTTACAGATTGAGACAAAGGTCAGGGACTAAGACGGTTTGTCTAGATCTGTAACAGGTAGACGGGAATTCGGGCCCTAGATGTTACAGATCGAGATAATCGCGCCGCGAAAATAAAAACCTCCGCAGGGGTGCTTTCCTTGCGGAGGTTTTCTTACTCGTTGAGTAGCCTTACGGCTTCGGCGGCCATGTTCTCGACCGTCATGCCGTTCTGAGCGAGCAACTCTTTGGGGTCGTAGCGGTCGGGGAAGCCCTTGGCGATGCCGAAGGTGCGCGTGCGCACGGGCGTGCAGGCCAAGTAGCACGCGACACGCTCGCCCCAGCCACCGTCCAAGATGCCGTCCTCGAGAGTGACGACAACGCGATGCTCGGCGGCAAGGCTGTCGAGGAACTCACGGTCGAGCTCAGTTGCATAGCGCGGGTTGACGAGCGTGGCCTCGATGCCGTACTCGGCAGCCAAGCGGTTTGCCACGCGCTCGCCCAACTCAAAGAAATCGCCAAGCGCGAGCACGGCCACGTCGCGACCCTGGCGCACCACGTTGTAATGAACGGCGCCGTAATCGGCGTCCTCGGCAGGCGCCAAGTCGGGGCGGCTTACCAAGCCAATGCCCGGCACGCGAATCGCCACGGGATGCTCGCGGTGATCGAGCGACCAGCTCAGCATGGACAGATATTCCTCCATACAGGCCGGCGCCAAGTAGTGCATGTTGGGAAGACCGCTCAGCATGGAAATATCAAAGAACGAGAGGTGCGTCTCGGATGTGGTGCCAAAGATCGACGCGCCAAATACCAGGATGGTTGCGGGGGCGTCGTTGAGGCACAGGTCGTGCCACAGTTCGTCGTAGGCGCGCTGCAAAAACGTGCCGTACACACCAAAGACTGGCTTGGCACCCGAGCGGGCGAGCGCGGTGGCAAAGGTCACGGCGTGTTCCTCGGCAATGCCCACGTCGACAAACTGCTTGCCTGCCGCGGCGCGAAGCTCGGGTGTAAAGCCCATGATGTAGGGCGTGGCAGCCGTGATGCCCACAACCTGCGGATCGCGCTCGATGGCAGCGCTCAGGGCCTCGCCCGTAATATCGGCATAGGTGCGCGGCGCAGGCTCGCTCGGATGGCCCGGGCAGAGCTTGCGCCCAGTCGCCATGTCAAACGGACCCACATGATGCCAGCGCTCGGGGTCGCTCTGGGCTGGCTCAAAGCCCTTGCCCTTTGCGGTGGAGACGTGCAGCACGATGGGATGATTGATATCGCGCAGCTCCTGCAACGCGTCGACCAGGGCCAACACATCGTTGCCGGCGTCCAGATAGCGGTAGTCGAGTCCCATGGCGCGGAAAATGTTGCGCTCACAGGTGCCGTTGCTGGCGCGCAACTCGGCCAGATTGCGATAGAGGCCACCGTGGTTTTCGGCGATGGACTGATCGTTATCGTTGACGACGATGATCAAGTTGCTGTCGAGCTCGGCGGCATTGTTAAAGCCCTCAAACGCCAGACCGCCCGAAAGCGAACCGTCGCCAATGATGGTAATGACGTTGTAACTGTCGCCCGCCAGATCGCGGGCGTGGGCAAGGCCGCAACCCAAGCTCACCGAGGTCGAGGTGTGGCCCATGGCAAACAGGTCATGCTCGGACTCGTCGGGATTGGCAAAGCCGGAAGCCTCACCATAACGCTCCGGGTCGATATAGGTGTACGCGCGCCCGGTCAGCGCCTTGTGGGCGTAGGTCTGGTGCGACACGTCAAAGACAATTTTGTCGGTGGGGGAGTTAAACACGCGATGGAGCGCGACCGTGAGCTCAACGACACCCAGGTTGGGGGCAACGTGTCCGCCGACAGCGGCGGAGCTTTCGAGGATTGCCTGGCGGATCTCGCCGCAGAGCAGCGGAAGCTCGGCGCGGTCGAGAGCCTTGACGTCCTCGGGCGTTGTCGTTTGCGTAAGCAGCATCGTTGTGGGTTACTCCATGCGAATCGTGCGCCGGCGCTCCCTCGGCCGGCACAATTGCACAAGACAGTCTCGCACATTTTGGCGTTTGATATGTGACGGCGGCGCGGTAATTCGCCAACTGGAGGGGCAAAACGTTTTGTCCGATGCCATACTGGTAGATTCGATGATGATTTTATTCAATGCGTGCAGTCCGTGGCTTGCCGCCGTGAGCCGCTGGAAGGAGGCAGCATGTCCGATACCGTTCGTGCCGAGAAAATCGCGCGCGAGGTCGACGATGCCGCCCGTCAGCTTGCCCAGGCGGGCCGCTTGGGCCTAACGCACGAGTTTATCCAGCATGGCGACGTGACGGTCTATGCACATGTGACCTCGGTTGCGCGGGCGAGCCTGTCCTTTGCCGAGCGCTTGGGCCGTGCTGGCATTTCGGTCGACCGTGCCTCGCTGCTGCGTGGAGCCTTGTTACACGATTACTTTCTCTACGATTGGCATGACCCCGACCCGAGCCATCGACTGCACGGATTTCGGCATCCATTTTTTGCCCTGGCGCGTGCGGAGGAAGATTTTGAGCTGACGTCGCGCGAGCGGAATATTATCGTGCGGCATATGTTTCCGCTGGTGCCGGTGCCGCCGACGTGTCGTGAGGCATGGATTGTGTGTCTGGCAGATAAATGGTGCGCGCTGCGCGAGACAGTTGCCAGCCGCCTGCCGCGCAAGGACGAGGTGGACGATGGCGTGAGTGGCGAATCGAGCGAAAAGAGGAGTGGGTAGACGGTGGGAACCGCGATCGACATGGCATTTGACGGCGCGACGCTTGCCGCCTGTCCGCTCTCGGCGCTGGTACTCTCGTTTGCCTTCTACGGTTTTTGCGGCTGGGTATGGGAGTCGACAGTCTGCGCCATGCTCAACCACGGACGCTTTGCCAACAGCGGCTTTTTGCTAGGGCCGTGTTGTCCCATCTACGGTGCGGGCGGCATCGCGTGCTGGCTTTTGCTGCGCGGGATTCCGGATGCCTCGAGCCAGTTTGTCGCCGCGGCGCTTGTATGCAGCGTGATCGAATACAGTGTTGGTGTGCTGTTGGAAAAAACAACAGGCGCGCGCTTTTGGGATTACTCGCATCTGCCGTTTAACCTGCACGGACGCATCTGTTTGTACTGGGCCTGCGCGTTTGGCTTGGGTGCGCTGTGCATTTGCCGTTTAGTGGAGCCGGCATTGCTGGGGCTGCTTGCCCATCTGCCGGTGCTGATTGTGCGGCTGTCCGCCTTTATCGTCGCTGTCGCGATGATGGGCGACGCAGTGTGTTCTTTGGCCAGCTGGCGTCGCCTGTCCGACCAGCTGGAGTGCGTCCGGGCCGACCTTGCCGACCGCATCAACGAGTCGCTTGCCGATGCCTCGGACTCAATGCTCGAGCGCATTCCTGAATCGACGATTGACTCGGTGACACAGACGCACATCCGTAGCCGTGCCGTTAACGCGTGGCTGGCCGAGCTGGGTGACGCCGCGCTCGATGCCCTGCGCGAGAAGGCTTCGATGCCGACGTTTATCTCGGATGGTGCTCGCGGCCTGGCGCTCGCTGCCCGCCGCGTGGCCGATGCCGCGCCGAGCATGCCGCGTCCGTCGCTCAGTCGTCGCCTTGCCGGCAAGCGCATGAGCCGTCCGGTGCCGAGCGTGTCGCTCAGCCGCCGCGACCTACGCTTCTTCAACGCCTTCCCGCGCCTGCGCATCAATCGCTACGAGGGCGTCATCCGAGCTACCGACCTCCGCGACCGAGCCCGCGAGCTGTTCCGGCGCTAGCCGGGACGGACGCGCTCACGGCTTCCTTGCTCGCGTATTTCCCGTTGGTTTCGCGTCCGTTGCCGCGCCGTTTCCAAGATTACGGCACCGTTTCCATTCGACAGCGCAGCGTTTAACAACGCCGTATCTGGTCTACACCAGTTGCCCCTCGGCCGCATCATGAGCGCCGACAACGTTC
>CABUDB010000035.1 GCA_902490245.1 uncultured Collinsella sp. | reverse complement strand
GGTCTCGATGCGGAGTTTTTTGTTGATGCGCGCCTTAAGGAAGGGACCGAACTGCTCGGCATCGCCGCGGACAAAGGTGTCCTTAGGGATCGTCACGCCCTGGTCGGCGAACATGGCCACAAAGATGCGCTCGCCGTCGAGCACGTGGTCGAGCTTTTCAAACGGGAAGAACTGCGACTTGCCGCTCGTGCCCCAAACCATCAGGCCGTCCTCGTTGGCGGCGACGCGGCGATAGCGGCCACCCATGGACTCGTCGGCCTCAACGGCGTCGATAAAGTCGCGGGCGAGGGTGTGGTGCAGGTTTTTGCTCCACCAGGCCAAAAAGGCGCCGAATACGATCAAGACGACGCCAAACTTGATCCAGTTGCCGCCGGCCACCAGCATGCCGATGCCGATGAGCGCGGCAATTGCCGCGGCGACATACAGCGAGCCGCGACGCCTGGGCGAGGCGACCAGGCGGGCGAAGTCGGTGACGAGGTCGTTTTCGTATTGGTACTCGTTGAGGTACAGGATGCCGTCGTCGGCTGCGGCCTGCTCCTCGAGCGCGACCTCGACCTGGTCGGCTGCTTCGGAGGGAACGAGGTTGCTCTCTGCGTCTGCCATGCTCTTTGGACTCCTATCGCGGCGGGCTCGCCGTACGGGTTATTATGGAATGCAGTATGCCGTGCGACCGCATGGCCGCCGCGGCAACAAGACTCAGTATACCCGGGGGAGCACCCATGGAATCGTTGTACCGAAAGTATCGCCCGCTCACCTTTGACTCCGTGGTGGGCCAGCAGCATATCGTCTCGACGCTCGAGCACGCCATCACCGAGGGGCGCCTGTCCCACGCCTACCTGTTCTGCGGACCGCGCGGCACGGGCAAGACCACCATGGCGCGCATTCTGGCCAAGGCGCTGCTGTGCCGCAATGCCGAGGCGGCGCGCGCCGAGGGTGCAAGCGGCTGCATGCCCGACGGTACTTGCGAGGAGTGCGAGCTCATTGCCGAGGGTAACCACCCCGATGTCTACGAGCTCGATGCCGCCTCCCGCACGGGCGTGGACAATGTGCGCGAGGAAATCATCAACTCCGTCAACTTTGCCCCGGTGCGCGGCAAGTACAAGATCTATATCATCGACGAGGTCCACATGCTCACGACGGCGGCGTTCAACGCGCTGCTCAAGACGCTCGAGGAGCCGCCGGCACACGTGATCTTTGTGCTGTGCACCACCGACCCGCAAAAGATTCTGGAGACCATCCTCTCGCGCTGCCAGCGTTTCGATTTCCATCGCATCGGCAACGAGGATATCGAGCGTCGCCTGGCATACGTGTGCGAGCAGGAGGGCTTCGATTACGACGATGAGGCGCTGGCTATCGTGGCGCGCCATGCCAAGGGCGGTATGCGCGACGCGTTGTCCACGCTGGAGCAGCTGAGCGTCTTTGGCAACGGTTCTGTGCATGCGGACGACGCCCGCTCGCTTTTAGGCGAGGTTTCGGACCAGATTCTGGGCGAGTTTTCCCGCGCCATTGCCGATCGCGATGTTGCCGAGCTCTATGGACTGATCCGTGCGCAGGTCGAGGAAGGAAACGACCTGCTGGAGCTGACGCGCGACCTGGTGGCGCATGTGCGTGACGTGTACGTTGCCTGCGTTGCCGGTGCCCGTGCCGAGCTGTTTGAGGGCGGCTCCGAGCAGGCCGAGGCGCTTGCTGCCGAGGCCGCTGCCTTTGGCGAGCATCCTGCCGACCGCCTGGCCCGTGTGCTGACGGTGCTCGACGATGCCGCACTGGAGATGAGGGGCGCGAGCGACGTGCGCCTGGTGCTCGAGATCGCCTGCACGCGCCTGGCACGTCCCGAGGCCGATTTAACGATTGAGGCATTGGCCGAGCGCGTGGCCCGCTTGGAGGCCATGGTTGCCAACGGCGCCGTGCCGGCGAGCGTGGCTGCTGCTCAGGCCGCCGCGCCTGCAGCATCCGTACCCGCTGCTGCCCAACAGCCGACGCTAATTTCGGGCGCTCGTGCTGCCGCTCCGGCGGCATCCGCTGCCCCCGCTGCTACGTCCGCGCGCCAGGGCGGTATGCCTTGGGACCGTGGTGCTGCTGTTCCGGCTGCCCAGCCTGCGTCCCGTTCTGCGTCCGTGTCAGCTTCCAAGCCTGCAGCGCCTGCACCTCAGCCTGCGCCGACTCCGACGCCTCAGCCCGTTGCGGCTCCCGCGCCTGCCACCGCTCCGGCACCTAAGCCCCAGTCCAACAATGCCGCCCAGGTTGCCGCCGCCGGTACTGCCGAGACGCCCGCGGTCGAGGATGCCGGAGAGCTGCAGCGCAAATGGGCCGAGGTTGTCGAGCGTGTCAAGGCGCGTCAGGCTTCCTACGCGGGGCTTTTGCTCAATGCCCGCGCCACGGCTGACGACGGCTCCAGGCTCACGGTCTCGTTCCCCGCGGGCTCGACCTTTGCCATCAAGATGCTTGGACGCGCCGACACGCAGTCGGTGGTCCTGCCGACAGTCAGTGCGGTCTTCGGTCGTCGTACCGTCGACTATGTCCTGGATGGGGGTGGCACGCCGGCTCCTCAACATGAGGAGCATTCTCCATCTGCACGGGCTGCGGTATCTGCGGACCCGCAACCCGTGTCCTCGGCGGCCCCTGCATCCTCGAGCGCCAGCGCGACGCAGCCAAAAGCAGCACCGATAGCGGCGCCGACCCCGTCGGCGCCTAAGCCCGTCATGGCCAAACCGGCTGCTCCGACACCCGCGCCCAAGCCTGCCTCGCCCGCGCCCAAGTCGTCTGACCTGGGCAAAGCCCCCTGGCTGCGCTCCGACAACCCCGCCGGCGCTCCTGCCACGGGCAAGCTCCCGACCGAGCCCGCGCCCCGAGCGCCCGAGCGCGCGTCCGCTCCCAAGGCTCAGCCCGCCGCGCCGTCTGCGCCATGGGAATCCGAGCAGGTTCCCTACGACGATGCCATGGTTGGCGGTTTTGTTGCCGATGCTGGTGGGGACGATCTGCCTCCGTTCGACGTGCCGGGTGCGGCGTCCGCGCCCAAGTCCGCTGCAACTGCCCCCAAAGAGGAGGACGCTCCTGCAGCTCCCTGGGAGTCCAACTCCGGTGCGGGCGGCCCCTTCGGCCATCAGGGTGCAGCCCCGAGCATCCCGCAGACCGAGGACGAGGCCAAAGCCCTCATCCGCAGCGTCTTCGGCCAGTCCACCATCTTCAAGCCGGTGGAGTAGCTGCGCAGGCGGGTATACTGCTCAAGAAGAGAACCCCTTGCCCGGGCGCATCTGTATTTCGGACATGTGCAACGTGGTGCCGCGTATATCGCATTCGAGCAGACAGGCGCGTGACGGTCGGCCTAGGATGCTGAGGTCGATACGATACGTCGCATGGCTGTCCGTGTACTCGACTTGCTCGGCGTTGACGGTTGCTCCGATTGTAAATAAAGAGCCCAGTTCGGCATCGACAATCTTGGAGTCCTTTATCTTGACCTTGAACTCTTGGTAGAGGGACGGGCTGTTGTAGTAAATGGTTCGGGTTCCGTCGGTGCATTCATCGGTCGTCTCCCATTTGACGACGGGCTGGTCCGAGCTGGCTATCAGCAGTTCTGCTCCAAAAGCTATGGCATGGGTGATGATAACCAGTAATACCCAGACGACAAAGAGATAGAGAACCACATATGCAACGGGGTGTTTTGAGCGGATGTTTTGGAGTACGGCTGGGACATTCACGAGGGCACCTCCAAATCGTCATCTATGACAATCAAATTATACCCAGCCGCCATGCGTGCCGCCTCGAGCAGCGGCTCGGCATTTTGCCATGTAGCCTTGTAGCCCTACGCATAAACTGCCTGGTTCCAGCTCTGCTAGATGTAGCTTGAGATAATTATGCAACCTTGCATAATTCGACCTTGCATAATCTTGGGCGTGCGTCACGCTCAAGGACATGTATATCGACTGAGGTAGCGTGTCCGCCCCGCTTGCTTGCCCCGCGCCGTGGTACGATTTTTGAGTTTGAAAGTCCCGTCGCGCTCCGGCTGCCCTTGCAGCTTGTCGCGCGGCCGCACGTAAAGGAGCCATCATGGCCGGTATGAACATGCAGCAAATGATGAAGCAGGCTCGCAAGATGCAGGAGCAGCTTGCCGCCGCGCAGGAAAACCTTAAGTCCCAGACCGTCGACGCCTCTGCCGGCGGCGGCATGGTCAAGGTGACCGTTAACGGCGAGATGGAGCTCGTCAACCTCACCATCGACCCCGATGCCCTCGATCCCGAGGACGTCGATATGCTGCAGGACATGATCATGGCTGCCGTCAACGAGGCCGTCCGCGGTGTCAACGAGCTCGCCAACAAGCAGATGGGCGCCATCACCGGCGGCCTCAACATCCCGGGCATGCCGTTCTAAGACACGCATATATATGAGTGCCAACCATAGTCTGCAAAAATTGCTCGATGAGCTGGGCCGTCTGCCGGGCATTGGTCCCAAGTCGGCCCAGCGCATCGCCTATTACCTGCTCGAGGCCGATGCCGAGGAGGCGCGCCGCCTGGCCGAGGCTATCCTGGAGGTTAAGCAGGAGGTTCACTTTTGCAGCCGCTGCTTTAACTACGCCACGGCCGACGAGTGCTCCATCTGCCAGGATTCGATGCGCGATACCACTCGCATTTGCGTGGTGGGCGAGCCGCGCGATGTCCAGGCGATTGAGCGCACGGGCAGCTACCACGGTCTCTACCACGTATTGGGCGGCGTGATCAGCCCCATGGACAAGATTGGTCCCGAGCAGTTGCACATTCGTGAGCTGCTGGCACGCTTGGGCCACGAGGACATCCACGAGGTCATCATCGCCACCAACCCCAATATCGAGGGCGAGACCACGGCGAGCTACCTGGCCCGCACTATCAAGCCGCTGGGCGTTGAGGTATCGCGTCTGGCGAGCGGCCTTCCCGTGGGCGGCGACCTGGAGTATGCCGACGAGCTTACGCTTGGGCGCGCCATCGAGGCCCGTCGCACGATTTAGGTGGCGAGCCTGCTCCTGCCGTATGTCTTCATCGCGACGCACGGGGTAGCCATAATTTCCCCGTGCGACTGTAAGTTTGTTGTGCAACAAAGATGCTTTGTATCCGCTTATCGCATGGATGCTTCCACTCGCATCCTTAATTTGCCCATTCGTTGCGCAACCTTTTGGGTTCGCTGATACACTCAAATATGGATTCGAATGAATGCGCCGCTCCCGAGCGGCGTGTTTTTGTTGGAGGAGAACGCATGCGGCCCGGTGGCACTCAGACAAAGCGCGGCGCCGCGGTGCGCATGCGACGCCGACTGGGCTTGGCGCCTCGGGCGTACGCGCTGCTGTCGTGCTCGCTGGTGCTGGTCATAGCTGGCGTTTCTGCCTATGGCATGACCGTGCCGTCCATGATACAGGCACATGCCGCACGCGAACCGCGCGTAGGGCATGAGGTCAAAAGTGACCTGGGCACCACGACTGGATATGCTTGGGCAAGTGTGGTCGCGCATATTGTGTTTGGCACTGACGACGCGGACGGCACCGAGGCCCCGGACAACGAAGTCACGCTTGCCAATGGCAAAACCATCGTGCTCACCAACACCAAGATCATCGATCGGTTGTCCAACAATAGCGTGGCGGCAACGGTGAATAAGGTCGAGCAGCAGAAGGAGCAGGACGCCCAGCAGTCCGGAAAGCCCGGTAGCTCGGATACTTCTGGCTCCGGCTCGGATTCGTCGAGTTCGGGCGGCGGCTCTGGGTCGGGTTCCTCTGCCGGAGGGTCTGGAAACGGCGGCTCGACGGGCGGCAACACTGACAACGATGCAAACTCCGGTGGCCTTTCCGCTGCTGAGGAAGAGAGCATTCACAGTTGGCTTGTGACCAAGTACAACATGCTCGACGGCTATGTTTCTCGCGCCAATGACGTGGTTTCGACCTATAACTCTACGGGAGATCCCAGGCCGTGCGACAGCCTGGTCGGGGAGATGTTTGTTATTCGAGCCGAGTTCGGTCGTCAGACATTCTCGCCCCGGTCAAAGTGGTATCAGCAGTATGCCAATCTGTGGGGCTGTTACACCAACCTATGTCAATGGGTCGGCCATTACGGCGATGATGACGTCGCGCTCGGTAACTTCAACAATAACGTGGCGGCGCTTGCCCTATGATGACCGATCTTGCATTCACCACACCACAATCGCTCGGTCGCGATCCCATGGTCGGCCTGCGCCTGGCGCGTGTCGACGGGTTTGAGCCGGCCATTGCGCTCGGTCAGGACGAACTGCCTGCCTATCTGCGTCGTTTTACGATACTGTTTGCCGACGATGCCACCATGCGCCGTGGCGGTATCGGCCGCGTGACGCGTGCCGTCAACGCCCAAGGCGAGGCCGTGGCACTCAAGCAGCTCATCTTGCCAACGTGCGATGAGTTTGACGATGCCGCCGCCCATGAGGCGCTGGTCGCCAAGTTCAAAGCGGCGTTTCGCGAGGAATACGAATGCCATCGCGCCCTTTCGGGCCTTAAGGGCTTTCCCCGCCTCTATGGCTGGGGCGAGGTCGACGGTGTGCCTGCAATTGTCATGGAATGGGTCGAGGGCGAGACGCTCGCCCGCTTGCGCTCGCGCTTTGCCGTGGACGATGCCGGCCGCCTATCGCCGCTTGTGGCGGCGCGTCTGGGTCGCGACCTGTTCGATCTGCTCTGCCGTATGAGCCTGGTGGGCGAGGGCTTTGTCCATCGCGATATCTCGCCCGCTAATATTATGGTGCGTACGGCGCGTCTACCGCTTGACCGGCAGCTTGCCGAGGGCACCTTTGACCTGTGCCTGATCGACTTTGGCTCGTCGCTGGCGCTTGAGCCTGCGTCGGCCGTGGCCGGTACCGGCGGCAAGGCGTCGTTTACGGAGCGCTATGCCACGCTGCGTCGCGCGACGGTTGCCTATGCCCCGCCCGAGATGCTCACCGACGATATTCCCGACCTGCGCGCTTTGCGTATGTCGCCGGCGATCGACGTCTATGCCGCAGCAAGCACGGTTTACGAGCTCATTGCCGGCGCCGCGCCATACGAAGCCGCGCCGAGCACTTCGGGCACCTCGGGTTCGCGCAAAAAGACGCGCGACATCGCCAGCCCCTACCGTCTCAAGATGGACACGCTGCCCGACTATCCCATTGGTGCCCATGCGCCCGGTTGCGATTTGACTCAGCTGCTTCGTCGTGAGCCCGATGTGGCGCTCGCTGCGGCCGAGCAGGCCCAGCAGCTGGGGCTTGAGCCGGATTCCGAGGAGCTACGCGATGCGCTGGCGTTTGTCGATGCCCAGCTGTTCGACGTGGTGATGGCCTGTCTGTCCAGCCATCAAAAAGATCGTCCCGAGCCGGCGGCGGTCGAGGCGGCGCTCTCGGCGTTTTGTGACCACTATGCGCAAAATGTCGGTCGTTCGCTCCGCGGCGAGCCGCTCACGCCGTGCCCCATGGATGCGTCTGGCCGCGCGGTTCGTCGCGCGCTGATGGTCGGCGCGACGGTCGTCTGTGGCGTGGTTTGGGCTGTGGTCGTGGTTTCGGCCGCGCTGCTGGCGTCGGGCGCTCGCGTGACGGCGACTTTGGGATCGCTCGTGTGGTCTGGGTCGCTACCGGGTATTATTGCCGCACTGGCGTTGGCGCTGCCAGGCATAGCCGGCGTTGCCGCGGGGGCACTTGCGCGCGATCGGCGCTCGGGCTTCCTGCAGGGTGTGCTTGCGCTTTCTGCCTGCGAGGTTCCGGTGCTGGTTGTGGCTGCATGTAGCGTATTTTCCCAACGCGCCGTGATGGGCGGCCTTGTTGCCGCTCTGGTTGCAACCTATACGCTTACGTGGTTTTTGCTTGCGATGGGCTTTGCCTTTGAACTTCCCGTTTCGGCACCGCGACGCACAAAAGCCCAGATGGCGACTCCGCTTGCCGGTGGAGCCGCAGCTGTCCGTACTTTTGGCGGACCTGTCGAAGTATCGTCCGATTCTATTTCTACGACCAGGGAGGCCTAGGTCATGGCATCTCAAGTTGAGCTCACCCCATGCGGGGCCATGTTTGACATCTTTAAGCGCGCAGCGCATCTGAGCCATATCGAGCTGTGCGGCTTGGTGCTTTCGTCCCGTCCGCTCGCCGACGGCCGCAGCCCGCAGAGCCGAGCCGCCGATCGCTCTTGGGTTTCCCGCTTTATCGTTCGCGCGCCGGTCGGCACGCTTCAGCAGCGCTACTTTGCCGAATACGGTACCTCGGCTGCGCGTATTATGTCGCAACTGGCCCTGCGCCAGCGCAATCCCATGGACTCCACGGCTGTAATCAATATGGTGTGCGGTCCTGCAGGTGAACCGATGGTACGCGCGCTCGAAGAGTGCCACCAGGACACGAATCTCTATCGCAACGCGCTCGATCGCCTGTCCCAGGCGGCGGAACTCATGCCCGCCGAGCGCGCCGAGGTCGTGCTGGTGCTGTTTGTCGCCGTCGGTTGTTCGGCGGATGTGCGGTCCTCGGTGAACTATGCCATCGACTACGCGAACGCGACCTGCGGCGGAGGCACATCCACGCCGCGTTCGCTTGGCATGTCGCTGACTGCGGGCGAACGCGAACCCGCCCCGGCGCACCCTTTGGGCTTGCTGCGCGTGCAAAACAGTTTTGTCGTGAGCGCCCCGCGCTGGATTCAGCCGAGTGAGCAGGGTGTTGAGATTGGCGCGCTGGCCACTGGTGAGGGCGATATTACCGACGTCGGCGACGATGTCTCGGCCCGCCATGCCCATATCTGGTGCGATGCTCAAAATATCTGGCACGTCGAGGACTTGTCGTCCACCAACGGAACCGTGGTGGTAAACGGGGCCACGCGCGTTTGCATTCAGGTCGAGCCCGGCCGTTCCGCCCAGCTCAATCCCGGCGACGAGCTCAAGCTCGGCGAATCCACTACCTATGCCATCCTCTTCGGTGCCCTCTAGCCGGCAGTTAAGGACGTTCCTTTTAATATGAGCAGGACATTGTCAAGAGGCAAAATCGGGCCTGGCCCCAACGATATGGGGTCAGGCCCTCTCCCTATATCAACCCGTCCGCGGCGACCTCGGCGTGTCTTACCGACGCTCGTCTTTGCAGTTTAATATCCGCCCGTGGCGATCTCTCGCTGGGCAATCCGTTGCTACGGCTGAGGCTTCTACGTCGAACCGACAGTCTGTGCACGCGTGTGGCGCCCTGGGCGCTCGCAGAAAAGGGACCTGAGGTTCGCCTCAACGGCTTCGGATCGAACCGCTTCCGGGGTGACTGGCTTATGTGCGGGGGACCGCCCCCCTACGCCCCCTCGGCCATGAGGCCGACCGCCCACACCCAGCAGGCGAGCTCGCGCGCCGTGGCGACGTTCGCCTTGCTGCCGTGGACCCCGCGCGCGAGCAGCGCCTCCCGCCTCTCGACCAGCTTCCGCACGCCCTTGGCGGCATGCCTCCGGGCGCCCCGGTCCGGGGCCTGGCCCTTGGCGAGGTCCTTCGGCCGCCCCGAGCACGTCAGGTAGTGCCACGCGGCCTCGACCAGCGTCTTCCTCAGGTGCTTGTTGCCGGCCTTGGTGATCGCGCCCCTGCGGTCGCTCTCCCCGCTGGAGTGCTCGGAGGGCGTCAGGCCGACCCACGCGGCGAACGAGCGGGCGTTCCTGAACCTCGAGAACTCGCCGGCCTCGAACACGAGGTCGGCGGCGGAAGCGGTGTCGACGCCCTTGAGGCAGCGCAGGGAGTCGACCCTCTTCCGCCACCTGGGCTTGCGGGCCTCGCCCTCGACGAGCCCCTCGAGCCTCGCCTTCTCCTCCGCCGCCCGCCTGACCGCGTCGACGTAGTAGGCGAGCACCTCCTCGTCGGCCCCCTCCGCGAACCTAATCGACTCGATCCAGGACCAGTGCGCCCGGGTCCAGTTGCCCTTCCTGCGGCCGGTGGGCGTCCTCTCGTCGAAGACGAGCCCGTGCCTGAGCAGGAACTTGGAGAGCCGCTGCTTCGAGCGCGAGAGGTCGTCCCTCGCGTCCTCGAGCGCCCTGGTCAGGTCGCGGGCGGCCTCGCACTCGTCGTCGGGGACCCACACCTCGACCACGTTGCCGACCGACAGCATGCGGGCGAGGAACTCGGCGTCGTTGCGGTCGTTCTTCCTGCGCCTGTCCGCGCTGGGCTTGATCATCTTCGAGACGGCGCCGACCACGCAGTCGACACCCAGGCCGGAGAGCCTCTTCTGCAGGTCGAAGCCCGTGACCCCGGACTCGTACACGCACCTGGCCCCGGGGTCCACGGAGCGGACCCACTCCGCGACGGCGCCGGCGTCGTAGCCGAAGGTCGCGCAGCGCACCTCCCCGGTCATGACGTCGAGGGAGACGGCCTTTATCGAGCGGGCGTGGACGTCGAGGCCGACGAAGGTGGTAGTATCGAGCATGGGAGTCCCTTCCATGAATGCGGCGTGGCCGCCGCGGCTGAATTAGACACTCACCATTGTCGGCCTAATCCGCGGTCTTTCATGCAGCAGGGGCTCTCAATGTTTTATGTCCTGCTCATATCGTCTCTGCCGGCACTTGGGGACACTCCTCGGCGCGCCAGAGCCGGTCGCCTGGGGATGGAGAGGCCATTTTGGCCCTTGGCGGTCAGTCGGGGCGAAACTAGAAGATCTTTCCGATTCGCGGCTGTTCATGCTTGTAGAGCATCTAAAACAATAGGATGTTATTCTGGAATATCTGAGAAGTCAAATCCACCGAAGCCGCCCGGACCACCGCCCTGCTCGAATG
>CABUDB010000034.1 GCA_902490245.1 uncultured Collinsella sp. | reverse complement strand
TAGGGGAGTTGTTGAGCTTTTCGGCAGTTTTCTGGCAAAAGAATCTTTACGGCTATTGCCGCGGATTGCGTTGCCGTGGCCGCGATGGTGCGGGATGCTGGGCGTAAGCGTCGAATGCTCCGATTGAGGAGGCCAACATGGATCTGTTTCTTGAGACCCCGCGGCAACAAGCCGAGCGCATGTTGCGCCAGCAGCAACGGCTTATGGAGATGCAAATGCAAGGGGCGGCCGTCCAGCCTCCTGCGCAAAACGCCGCGTCCGCGGTATCGTCTGCGGGTGAGGTGGACCCAGGAGCCTATTCCGTACAGCAAGATTCATATGCGCAGGAGCTTGCGTTCGACAAGCGTCGTGCGCGTCGCCGTCGTTGGACCCAGCGCCTGCGTACGCTGGCGATGATCGTGCTGATTCCGTTGGGGCTCGCGGCAATCTTCTTGGCCTCATATGCCCTCACGTGCATTCTCAGCGGCGCCTCGCCCAGTGAGGTGCTTGAGCACTTGGCAGCTCTCGGCCAGCGCCTAAGCGATGTCGTAACAACTATCCGCGCCGGCTGGGAGAGTTAGCGTTTTAGTACCTGTGGCCCAAAATCCATTTGTCCGATTGCCATGTGACGCCCGGTGCGTGTGGCGGGGTAAGATTGATCGCGGTTTTGATTGATGGTCGATTGAGTTTGTTGGGCGGAGACTATGTCTGCTATTGATATCGTGCTTGTTGTGATCGCCTTGGTGGCGGTGGGGGTTGCTGTGGCTTGTGCCCTGCAGCTCAAGGGCCTTCGCGCCGAGCTGCGGGAGCGTGGCGATAGCGGAACAGAGATGCTGGCTGCGCTCGAGCAGGCCAATAACGCGCTCGACACCCTGAACGTCGCGTTGGCAGAAACCCGCCGCACAGCAAATGCCATCGCGCAGCAGCAGACGACCGATGCGGCCGTAGGGCAACAGCGTTACCTGACCATTGCGCGCGAGTTCTCGCAGGCCGGCGACCGTATGGATGACCTGCGCCGCGAGACGGCCCAACAGCTCGGCGCCAACCGCGAGGGTATCGAGCACCGCCTGGACAAGGTGCGCGAGGCGGTCGATGCCCAGCTGGGCGCCATCCGCAAGGACAACAACGTGCAGCTCGACCAGATGCGCGCGACGGTGGACGAGAAGCTCTCCCGTACGCTCAACGATCGCCTGTCTGCATCGTTTAAGCAGGTGAGCGACCAGCTCGAGGCTGTGTACAAGGGTTTGGGCGATATGCAGTCCATTGCCACCGGCGTGGGCGACCTCAAGCGCGTGCTGGGCAATGTAAAAGCGCGCGGCATTTTGGGCGAGGTACAGCTGGGTGCAATCCTGGCGGACATCCTTACGCCCGACCAGTATCTGGAAAACGTCGCCACCAAGCCCGGCGCCTCGGAGCGCGTTGAGTTTGCCGTCAAGCTGCCGGTGGACGAGGGCGATCCCGTGCTGCTGCCGATCGACTCCAAATTCCCGGGCGACGCGTACGAGCATCTGCTCGACGCGCAAGAGTCGGGTGATGCCGAAGCTGTGGCCACCGCGCGCAAGACACTCGACGCTATGGTGAAACGCGAGGCAAAGGACATCTGCGAAAAGTACCTGAGCGTGCCCGCGACCACCAATTTTGGCATTATGTTCGTGCCGTTTGAGGGCCTGTACGCCGAGGTCGTCAGCCGCCCCGGGCTTATCGAGACCCTGGGCCGCGACTATCACGTCAACGTTGCCGGCCCCAGCACCATGGCGGCCATCCTCAACAGCCTGCAGATGAGCTACCAGACGTTTAAATTGCAAAAACGCACCGATGACGTGCTGCGCGTGCTCTCTGCCGTCAAGGCCGAGCTGCCGCGCTATCAGGCGGCGCTGCGCCGCGCCCAGCAGCAGATTGAGACCGCAGGAAAGACGGTCGAGGGCATCATCACCACGCGTACCAACGTTATGGAGCGCAAGCTCAAGGATATCGACGCGCTGGAAGACGCGCGGGAGGCCGACGAGATCTTGGGACTCACGTCTGCGGAGCTGCTCGCAGACCAAAAAGACGAGGACTAGCTGCATCTGACGGCGGGGCGCCTGCGCAAGCGCGGGACGCGGGCGCTTTTCGCGTTGCACTTGCCTGAAGTGCGCTTTAGTGTGCAACAATGGCGTTTCGCCCTATCAGACGCGAAAGGAAGCCCATGTCTCAGAGAAACACCAGTCCGCTCAAACGCTCCACCGTGCGCCGCACGCTGCAGCGTTTTTGGGACGTCACGCGCACGCAGCCGCTGATCGTCTTTCTCTCGGTGTTCTCGTCGGCGGGCTACATCTTTTTGCTCACGTTTGCCAACACCTACGTGATGGCCCTCATCGTCGACCGCGTCCAAGCGGGTTCCGTGGCGGGCGATCAAGTATTCGAGGTCTTTGGTCCCTACATTCTGGCGCTCGTGCTCGTTAACCTAGTGGGCCAGATCCTCTCCAAGCTGCAGGACTACACCGTCTACAAGCTCGAGATTGCGGGTAACTATCACTTGGCGCGCCTGTGCTTCGACACGCTCTCCAATCAATCCATGACATTTCACACCAGCCGCTTTGGCGGATCGCTCGTGAGCCAGACGAGTCGTTTTATGAGCGGCTATACGGGGCTGGTAGACGTGACGGTGTATTCGCTCATTCCCACCATCACCTCGGTTGTCTGCACGGTGGCGGCGCTCGCTCCGGTGGTGCCGACGTTTACCGTGATCCTGGCGGGCATCATGGTCGTCTACATTGCGTTTGTCTGGCTTATGTACAAGCGCATCATGCCGCTTTCGGCCGCGACGTCCGCCGCGCAGAACAAGCTGTCGGGCGTGCTGTCCGACGCGGTCACGAATATCCTGGCCGTCAAGACCTGTGGGCGCGAGGACTTTGAGCGCGACCTGTTCGATGCCGCCGACCGCGCCGCGCGCGACGCCGAAACGGTTTCGATGCACGCCATGATGCAGCGCAACTTTACGACCTCGGGCCTTATCGTCATCACCATGGCCGTGGTGAGTGTGTTCGTCGCGGGTGGCAACGCGTGGTTTGGCATTTCGGCCGGCGCGCTCGTCATGATCTTTACCTATACGTACAACCTCACCATGCGTCTGAACTACGTAAGCTCCATGATGCAGCGCATCAACCGCGCGCTGGGCGATGCGGCCGAGATGACGCGCGTGCTGGACGAGCCGCGTCTGGTGGCAGACGACGAGAACGCTCCCGAGCTTAAAGTGACCGAAGGTGCGATTGATTTTGAGCACCTGAGCTTTGCATACCGTGACGCCGCGGCGGGCGAGAACGTGTTCGACGACCTGACGCTTCACGTGGCGGCGGGCCAGCGCGTGGGCCTGGTGGGTAAATCGGGCTCGGGCAAGACGACGCTCACCAAGCTGCTGTTGCGCTTGGACGATGTGCAGGGCGGCTGCGTGCTCGTGGACGGCCAAGACGTCTCGCGCTGCACGCAGCAGAGCCTGCGCCGCCAGGTTGCCTACGTGCCGCAGGAGGCGCTGCTGTTCCATCGCTCCATTCGCGAGAATATCGCCTACGGCCGCCCCGACGCAACCGACGAGCAGATTCGCGAGGCCGCGCGCCTGGCCAATGCGACCGAGTTTATCGACCGCCTGCCCAACGGCTTTGACACCATGGTGGGCGAGCGCGGCGTCAAGCTTTCGGGCGGCCAACGTCAGCGCGTGGCCATCGCCCGCGCTATCCTGACCGACGCGCCGATCCTGGTGCTCGACGAGGCGACGTCTGCCCTCGACAGCGAGTCCGAGGCGCTGGTGCAGGAGGCGCTCGAGAACCTGATGCGCGGTCGCACCTCCATTGTGGTGGCGCATCGCCTGTCCACCGTGGCGGCGCTCGATCGCATCGTGGTGCTGGCGGACGGCGAGATTGTCGAGGACGGTACGCATGCGCAGCTTGTCGAGGCAGGCGGCGAGTATGCGAGCCTGTGGGGCCGCCAGACCGGCGCATTTTTTGAGGCTTAAGGCCCCCGTACGTGGGACAATCGTTTCCGTGAAGTTATGTTTCTGCCGAGCCGAGGAGTCGTTATGCCACGCGAGACCAATGCCGCCAAACGCGAGCGCGCCGTTGAGGTGTGCGAGCGCCTCAACCGTCGCTATGGCCCGGTTGAGTGCTTTTTGGACCACGAGAATCCCTTTAGGCTGCTCATCGCGGTGCTGCTCTCGGCGCAGACGACCGATGCACAGGTCAACAAGGTGACGCCGCGGCTGTTTGCCCAGTGGCCCACGCCCGAGGCCATGGCGGGGGCGAGCGTGGCCGATGTGGCCGACACCATTAAGTCACTCGGCTTTTATAAGAGCAAGGCCAAGCACGCCGTGGAGGCCGCGCAGATGATCGTTGCCGATTACGGCGGCGAGGTGCCGGCCGACATGAAGGAGCTCGTCAAGCTACCGGGTGTGGGGCGCAAAACGGCGAACATCGTGCTCAACGTGGGGTTTGGCATTGTCGAGGGCATCGCGGTCGATACGCACGTCAACCGCATCGCGCACCGCCTGATGCTGAGCCCCAAGACGCATGCCAAAGAGCCGCTCAAGACCGAGCAAGATCTGCTCAAGATTTTGCCGCACGAGTATTGGGAGTCGGTCAACCACCAGTGGATCACCTTTGGCCGCGAGATCTGCGACGCTCGCAAACCTAAGTGCGACGAGTGCCCGCTGGCAGACCTTTGCCCCAGCGTACGGGTGAGCTAGGTTACAAGGGCAGGCCGCCACTCTTGCGTATCTCCGGGCGGTACAAATCGGGACGCGGCCGGTGACCACGGCGCTCGCTATGACTCCCGAAGCAAGAACTCTTCTGCCGGCACAACCGATGCCCCCTCGGTATCGTAGCGCTCGGAGCCGTGATATACGACGGCTCGGTCCTTTGCGGGAATGCCAAGTTCGGAACCAACAGAGCGTAGGTGTCGAGCGAATGTGTCGCGGTAGGTAGCGCCCGATTTGATTTCGAACGCCTGTGGGCGAGCCGGCTCTGTTAGATCGATAAGGTCGATCTCTCGTTTGCTGTCGTCGCGATAAAAGGCAAGCGTGGGCTCGAGGCCTCTGTTGAGGTATGCCTTCTGGCGTTCCGAGACAACGAGGTTTTCGAATATTTCCCCGCTTAGGGGGTGGTTCATGAGACTGCGCTCGTCTTGAATGCCAAGCAGATGGCAAAGTAGTCCCGTGTCGTAGAAGTACAATTTTGGCGCTTTGGTAAGCCGCTTGCGCATGTTTCCAGCATATGGTTGAAGCAGGAACACCAAATAGCTTGATTGCAGGATCGAAAGCCACGAGCTGATCGTCGCCGTGGCGACTCCCACATCAGCGGCGAGTCTTGATAGGTTGAGCAGCCCTCCCACGCAAGCCGCGCACAGCCCGATCATTTTTCTAAAGGAGCTCAGGTTGCGCACGTCGAGAAGGCCGCCCGCGTCGCGTTCCACATAGGTCATAAGGTAATTTTGGTAGAACATATCGGTGGGGATGCCCGCATCGTATATGCGCGGGTATCCCCCGCGAATCAGGTAGGTGTCAAGCGAGATTTGCGTGTCGCTGAGCTCCTGGTAGGAGAGAGGCAGGAGTTTGAGCATGCCGACGCGCCCGGCAAGCGATTGCTGGATGTTGTGCATGAGCAAAAAGTTTTGCGAGCCGGACAATACATACTGGCCGGTCTTTCCGCGTTCGTCGGAGGCGACCTGAATCATGCTGAACAGCTCCGGTGCATATTGGGCCTCGTCGATGATCAGATGATCGGGGCGCCTGCTGATAAAGCCGACGGGGTCATCGAGTGCGGCGCGACGGACTTCCGGGTTCTCGAGGTTGAGATATTCATATTCAGGAAAGACGGCCTTGATGAGAGTTGACTTGCCGCTTTGGCGTGGCCCCGTAAGCGAGACGACGGGAAACCATTCTGACATGTCGCGTAGCTTCTGGGCCATGGTTCGCTCAATCATTTTTAACGCCCTTCGTGTCTAGCATCGCATGCTCGTAGGCATGCTTTTGGTTCGAAAGTCTCGTACCGAGTTTGTCGGTATCTGCCGGGTTGCGTGGCAGGTCTTTGGGATTTGCCACATCGGCAAGGCAAAAAAACCATAATTACTAACTAGAAGTTACCACAACTGTAAAGTAGGAATTGCCATAATTGCAAAGTAATACAGGTAGAAGCTGGTAATTGGTGCTGTCCGATCAGGCTGTTTTGTGCCGAGGGCGTTCAGGCATGCGCGTTTTGGGGTAGCTGTTTGGCGTGCGCTGGCGTGTCCATCTCATGCGCTACCATGACAGGCAATGAAATCCGCCGCATACCCGCCGAGCTTGCCCCGGCGGGCTTTTGGCGTTGCGATGCCGGAGGAACAGCATGCTCATTCACCGTATAGCCGCGCAGCTCTACACTGCCGAGGCCTTGCAGACCGTCGAGGCCGGACTCGATGCCGGCGAGGACGTGACGCTGGCCGTGTCGCAGTCGGGCCGTACGCTCATGGCGGCCGCCCAGTTTGCGCGCCGTCCGCGCCCCACGGTCTACATTGTGAGCGGCGAGGACGCGGCCGATCGCGCCGCGCGCAGCCTTGCCGCCTACGTGGGCTTGGCGCATGTGTGCCGTTTTCCCGAGCGCAAGGACTATCCGTGGCGCGAGCAGGCGCCCGACGACGCCGTGGTGGCGCAGCGCTGCGAGGCTCTGGGGCGCATCGTGCGCGGGGACAACTGCATCATGGTCGCTTCGGCCCGTGCGCTGTTGCGCTGCGTACCGCCGGTCGAGAGTCGCTATTGGGAGTCCACCACTTTTGCGGTGGGCGAGGAGATTCCTTTTGACGAGGTGCCGCAGCGCCTGGTGGGCATGGGCTACACCAATGCCGGCGCCGCCGACGCGCCCGGTCTGTTCCGCGTGCACGGCGACACCGTCGAGGTGTTCCCCGCACAGGAAAAGGCGCCC
Organism: uncultured Collinsella sp.; assembly: GCA_902490245.1. Classification (GTDB taxonomy): domain Bacteria; phylum Actinomycetota; class Coriobacteriia; order Coriobacteriales; family Coriobacteriaceae; genus Collinsella. Next base: position 3,810 of record CABUDB010000034.1, on the reverse strand, counting down.
GTGCGCATCGAGTTCTTTGGCGACGAGATTGACCGCATCCGCCGCATGGTGAGCTCCACGGGCCAAACCATCGGCAACGAGGACAGCATCGAGATCTTCCCCTGCCGTGAGCTGGCGCTTACCGACGATGCCGTCCACAACATGCACGTGGCGCTCTATCGCGCCAGTCAGGACGACAGCAAACTGGCGGCGCTGCTCGAGATGGTGGATGCGCGTATCGTCACGCCCGAGCTCGACCGCTTTTTGCCGGTGATGTACGGCCAGACCGTAAGCCCGTTGGCGCACGTGAGCGGCAAGGCACTCGTGGTTCTGTCCGAGCCGCGCTCGCTGTTCGACGACTGCCTGCGCGCCTACGAGGATATTGAGACCCGTGCCGGCGAGGCAGGGATTGACCGCCTGGATGGTCTGTACGTGCGCGCCCAACAGCTCGATTTTGGTGCCCAGCAGCGCCTGAACTATGTGAGCCTCATCCGTGCCGGCGGTGCGGTGACGGCCGAGCTCAAGATTGAGCAGCCGGCCATCGCAGGCTCGGACAACCGTTTTATGACGCGCATCCAGGAGGTCGTGGGCAAGCGCTATGCCTGCGTGTTTGCCATCCCCGACCGCGGTGCGCGCGAGTCGATGGAGCTCACCTTTGGCGACGAGGGCATTACCTTTGAGGAATCGCTGACGGCCGCCCCCGAAAACGCCGGTGTTATCGGTGACCGTGTACGCGTGGCGGCGGCGGATTCTGCCGACCGTGCCGCCCGCCAGGAGGCCCATGCTTCCATTCGCGAGCGCAAGGCCGACGCGCTCAACGCCCGCTCGCTCGAGGCGGGTGCCGCCCAGGCTGCCGCCGGTGCCGCCGTGCCCACCATCTCGCGCGGGCGCGTGACCTTTGTCGATGCCGCCCTGCCGCAGGGCGTGGTGGTGCCCGACGCCAATTTGGCAGTGTTCTCGATCGCCGACCTCAACGCCCGCATGGATGCCAATCGCGCGCGCAGCCGCCGCAAGGTTGACATTACGCAGATCACCTTCCCGTTTAAGCCGGGCGACTATGTGGTGCACGCTACCCACGGCATCGCGCTCTTTAGCGAGATCGCGCGCCAGGAAGTGGGCGGCAAGGAACGCGACTACTTTTTGCTGGAATATGCCGACGGCGACAAGCTCTACGTGCCGCTCGAGCAGGTCGACCGCATCACGCGCTATGTTGGCCCCGACGGCGACAAGCCGCGCCTGACCAGGCTCAATACCGCCGACTGGACGCGTGCCACCAACAAGGCACGCAAGAACGCCAAAAAGCTGGCGTTTGACCTGGTCGACCTGTATACGCGCCGCTCGTCGATTACCGGTATCGCCTGTCCGCCCGATACGCCCGAGCAGATCGAGATGGAGGAGAGCTTCCCCTACGACGAGACGCGCGACCAGCTGGAGGCCATTGCCGACATCAAGGCCGACATGGAGGCGCCCAAGCCCATGGATCGCCTGCTGTGCGGCGACGTGGGTTTCGGCAAGACCGAGGTTGCCCTGCGCGCGGCGTTTAAGTGCGTGGACTCCGGCCGCCAAGTCATGGTGCTCTGCCCCACGACCATTCTGGCCCAGCAGCACTACGAGACGTTCTTTGAGCGCTTTGCCCCGTTTGGCCTCGAGGTCGAAGTGCTCAGCCGCTTCCGCACGCCGGCGCAGCAAAAGCGCGCGCTCAAGGCGTTTGCCGAGGGCACGATCGACGTGCTCATCGGCACGCACCGCTTGCTTTCTGCCGACGTGAACCCCAAGAACCTGGGCCTGGTGATCATCGACGAAGAGCAGCGCTTTGGTGTGCAGCACAAGGAGCAGCTCAAGAACCTGCGCGAGCAGATTGACGTGCTCACGCTTTCGGCAACGCCCATCCCGCGTACCATGCAGATGGCCACGAGCGGCGTGCGCGACATGAGCCTGATCACCACGCCGCCGACCGGGCGCCGCCCCGTGATCGTGCACGTGGGAGAGTACGATCCCGACGTGGTGAGCGCGGCGATTCGCCTGGAGGTGGGTCGCGGCGGCCAGGTGTACTACGTGTCCAACCGCGTCAAGACCATCGACGACGCCGTGGCGCGCGTGCACGAGGCCGCGCCCGAGGCGCGCGTGGGCGTGGCGCACGGCAAGATGAGCCCGCGCGAGGTCGAGGACGTGATGATCGAGTTCGCGACCAAAAAGATCGACGTGCTCATCGCCACGACCATCGTGGAGAGCGGTATCGACAACGCGACCGCCAACACACTGATCATCGAGGACTCGCAGCGCCTGGGCCTGGCGCAGCTCTACCAGCTCAAGGGCCGTGTGGGCCGCTCTGCCACGCAGGCCTATGCGTACTTTATGTTCCCGGGCGAGCTACCGCTTACCGAAGAGGCCACGGCGCGCCTGACTGCACTGTCCGAGTTCCAGGACCTGGGCAGCGGCATGCGTATCGCCATGCGCGACCTGGAGATTCGCGGCGCTGGCTCGCTTATGGGCGCCGAGCAGCACGGCAACTTGTCGAGCGTGGGCTTTGACCTGTTTACGCAGATGTTGGGCCAGGCGGTAGCCGAGGCGCGCGGCGATGACGACGCCGGCGTGGAGGCGGCGAGCGTGGGTATTAACCTGCCGGCCGACTACTTCTTGTCCGAGGAGTACCTGCCGGCGGTGGATCAGCGCGTGCTCGTGTACCGTAAGCTCGCAGCGGCCGAGGACCTGGAGAGCATCGATGAGGTGCAGGAAGAGACCGAGGCCGCGCATGGCGAGCTGCCGTTGGCGGGACTCAACCTGTTCAACCGCGCGCGCATCCGTATTCGCGGCGAGCGCCTGGGGCTCGAGAGCGTCACGCTCAGCGGTGGGCGTATCACGTTTTTGGGCGTCGACGTGCCCAAGAAGGTGGCCTTTGAACTAAAGACCCGCTATGGCGCGGTGAACTTTCCCAAGAGCCGCAAGCTGTCGGTGCCCTCCCAGGCGGGCGCCGGTGTGGGCAGCGGCCTGGGCCGCGGTCTCGACGCCAACGACGAGGCCGGTCCCGTGGCAGCAGCCCTCATGCTGCTGCAGCAGCTGGGTGCCAGCGATGATGAATAACAGGTAGGTGGCGTGGCGGGACAAGGATTCTTTACCCCGCCACGTTGCAGGTTGAAAACTTCCCCCGATGGAGTGGAAAGTGTGTTCGGGTACATCTACAAGAAAGACGCCGCCGCTATCGCGGTCGTTCTGTGCCTTTGTCTGGGCGTGGGCAGCTTCTTCGATTACCAGATCTCGAGCGCGCTGTTCAACATCGCCAGCATGTACGGCCGCTTTATCGAGGCCGCCGGCGAGCTGCCGTTTGAGCTGACGGCGAGCGTCGCAGGCGTTATGCTCGTACGCGCGGTGCGTCCCGACTCCAGGGGGAGCAAATGGCTCGCCGTGCTGGGCGTTCTGGTCAACGTGGGCCTGGTCGGCTACGAGATCGTTTCGTCCCTGCGGGTTGGCGGCAAACTCATCGTGGTTCAGTTGGTGCTGACGTTTGTGCTGGTCATCGCGGCCAACCTCATCGCCTATCGCCTTACGCGTGACACCGCGCCCGACGATCTCACGCGCTGGGCGTTGATGGTGCTTGCCGTGTGGGTCGCTCAGGCCATTATCCTCAACGTGATCGTCAAGCCGCTGTGGTCGCGCCCGCGCATGCGCGTGATTGAGGTCACGCCGGGGCTCAATTTTCAGCCGTGGTGGGTGATCGGCAACCCCGACAAGTGGACCTATATCGCCGCCGGCGTGATCAAGGACGGCTTTAAGTCGTTTGCGAGCGGACACACGGCACACGCGGCGATCGGCCTTATGCTCGCCGGGCTTCCC
>CABUDB010000033.1 GCA_902490245.1 uncultured Collinsella sp. | reverse complement strand
TTGTCCTTGCGTTTGTCGCTCGGTTCAAGATCCAAGAACCCCTGCATCAAACCACCGGTGTCGCCGTCAAAGACGCGTGCCACATAGCGCAGCACCTCGTCGTGGCTGCGGAAGTTGCGCACAAGTTTGACGAGCTCGCCGGCGGGGGCATCGGATGCGGCAGCCGTCTCGGGCGCAGCAGAGGAGCCCACTTTGCGCTCCTGGCGGCGGAAGACCTCAACCTCGGCGCCACGGAAGCGGTAGATCGACTGCTGCGCATCGCCCACGGTACACAGCGCACGCTCACCCGCGCCGGTCAGGTAACGGATCAGGTCAACCTGCATCTGGTCGGTATCCTGGAACTCATCGATCATGACCATCTTAAAGCGGCCCTCATAGGCTGCTCGAATAGCCGGGTAGTCGCGCAGCGCCTCGTACGCCATGCGCAGCAGGTCGTTGTTATCGAGGGCAGACTGGCCGGCCTTCAGTGCGCGGTACTCAGCCTCTACAGAGCGGGCCAAGTCCACCAGTGCATCGAGCGCCGGGCCACCGCAGGCAAGCACGATATTGATAAATGCATCGGCGGCCTCGGCCTTGAGCAGCTCGACCTGCTCCTTGGGGAACGCCTTGCTCGCCCGCGGCATGGTGCACGACATCATGAGCCGCGCCGCATCCTCCATGGTTTTACCGCTCGCCTCAAACGCGTCGATGGCGTCGAGTGCCACTTGTGCCTTCTCGGTCGCGGCCTTGCTCGCACCCAACGCCGCGCGATAGGCGTCGGCAAGCGCCGAAGTGTCAGCCTGGCCGCGCGCCACGCACACATCGTCCATGCCGCCCGGCAACTGGCTCGAGAGCTCCAGCAGGTCGCGTACCAGACCCTTGATGGTCGTGCCGGCGCCAAAGGGGCCGCCCTCGCCCGCCATGGGATACCAGGCGTAGAGGGCCTTGAGCGATGCCGCGAGCTCGGGGGCGGCATCGGGTGCCGTCGCGCGACCCAGCACATGCTCAACAGCCTGGTCCATAAGCTCGTCGGTATCGATGAGCACCGTGAACTCGGGATCGATGCCCAGCTCCAACGCGTGCGCGCGCAGGATACGCGAGCACATGCCGTGAATGGTCGAGATCCATGCGTCGTCGACGGTCAGGGCCTCCTCGTCCATGCCCTCGTCGATGAGCGCGCGGCGCACGCGGTCACGGATCTCGGCCGCGGCATCTTTGGTAAAGGTAATGGCGAGCACCTGGTCCAGATGCTCAACGAACGGACCGGATTCGGGCGAGAGCGCGTAGACGATGCGGCGCGTGAGGGTAAAGGTCTTGCCCGAACCGGCGCCCGCCGAGACAAACAGCGGACGGTCGAGCGTCTTGACGATCTGCAGCTGTTGCGGCATCAAGGTCGAAAGATCCATGGTCTACACGTCCCTCCTTACAAACGTTCCTTCATGGTTATACGAGCAGCGCGCATGCGCGGCCTGCGTCGACGCCGGGTCGACAGCAGCCACGTTGCCCGCCTCGAGTTCGCGCAGGCGCTCGGCGATACCGGTCTCCACGCGATCGAGCAGCGCATCGAAGTCCATGTTGCCGCCCTCGCCGGGAAAGCCCTTCTTAAGCCCCGGGATGCGACCGTCGCCGCGCTCTTCCTCGAGCAGCTCAGCGCTCGCGGCACCGCGCAACGCCGGCTTGCCGCCCTTGGTCGAAAAGTAGAGCGCCGCGCGGGTGTCCAAATCCAGCGCCCGGCGCATGGCCTGGGCGTAGATGAGCGTTTGGGTATGTGGCGGTAGCCACCGCGGGTCGTCGATGGCAGCCTCACCCGATTCCTCGTCGCGCACCGTAGGGTCGGCGAGTTTAAACTCCTCAACGCCCGTGCGATGCTTGTAGTCGATTACCACGGCGCGATTCTCGGCGTCCACGTCCACACGGTCGATGCGCCCGCCAAGCGGCCAGCCGGCATACTCAACGTTAAGATCGTTAAAGGCAAACTCCAGGTAGCGCGGAGCAAAGGGGGCCAGCGCCTCGGCTTCATAGGCAAGCACGCCCTCCAGCTGCGGCAGAATCTCGGCCACCTGGCGCTCCTCCACCGGAGAGAGCGGCACGAGCGGGCCCTCGTTGCCACGCTTGGAGGCATGCTCGGCCAAGGTCTCGTCAAAGACCTCGCGCAGCAGCTCCTGAGCACGTGGCAGATTCTCGGGCGTCACGCGTTCCATGCCCTCCTGGGGCAGACGGGCGTGCAGGTGCTCCAACACGTCGTGGACAAAGTTGCCCTTCTCCATATTGCCAAAGCCGGCGTCAATCGACTGGGGCTTCACGCGGTACGAGACGAACCAGCATAGTGGGCAGGTCGAATAGGCCTCGATCTGCGAGGCAGACGTCAGGCGCGGCACCAGCGGTGCATCCTCGCCCTCGCCATCGCGACGGCGCAGGACCAGATACGGAATGGCTTCATCGCTCAGATGCTGAGGAGCTTCGCAGGTCACGCGCTCGCGCCTAAGACCTTCGCCTGCAGCGGGATCAAAGTCGGCGATGATATCGCCCTCGCCCACGCGCGTGGGTTTGGCAGCGCCAGCGGTATCGGCATGCGCCCGCAGCTCGGTCCATACGGCTGCCGGGTAGCACTCGCGTGCCTGGCGATCGTGCGTCACGCGGGCGAGCGCAACCGGACCGCTCGCCGCCTGCATTGCACGGCCAAAGCGCACGCGCAGCAGGGCGGCGGGCTCCAAAGACACGCCGTCGCGACGCAGTTCGGCCGTCAACGTGGCAAGCGGGCCCTCTTCGTGCGAAAGCGGGTAGCTGTCCAGGTCGACATCGGCAAACAACACGGCATCGTAGCCGCCAGGACGCAGGACCGACGCATCGGCAAGCGACGCAAAGCGTACTTGCGCCCGTGGCGGGCGATCGACCTCGTAGGTCGCGTAATCGTACGCGGTACTGCGCTTGTCCACCTTGGTTCGAACGCCGTCGAGAACCGGTACGGTCGCGGCCTGCGACACGTCGAGCGCGCGAGCATCGTTCATAAGGATGTCGATGGCATGGCGCAGCAGAGCCGTCTCCGCCTGGCGACGGGCCTGGCCGTCAAGGCCGCCTAGAGCGCGATCGGACAGCGCCTCGGCAGCGGCGAGCATGGCCTTGAGCGCCGTCACGGGTTTGTCGCGCCACAGCGCCTGAAACACGTCCGAGACCACGCACGGCACGTTCTTAAACCAGTTTTCGTCGCTGGCGGCCTTGCGGGCGCCCCTCACCTGGCCCTGTACGCTCTGCAGCAGACTCTTGACGCCCGCCGCGGTCTTGCTGCGCGACAGGCGCATGTTCTTGTCGAAGCCGCGGGCGCTCGCGGCGTCGGCACCCGAAAGCGGACTGTAAATCCAGTCGGTAAGCTCTGGAGCGGGCCACCACTCGGTCTTGGAAGCGGCGCCCTCGTCGGCGGCTTTCATACGCTCAATCAGGTTGGCGAGCGCCGTAAACTGCCTGCCCGCTATGGACTGGGAAAACGCCGTGAACTCAGTCGTCTCGGCCGCAATGTGGCGCGCCGCCAAACGGGTAGCGAGTTCGCCGAACAGCTGGGGCGCCCGGGCGGAAACCACGAGCACGCGCGCGGGGTCGGCGTTCGTCGCGACGCCGTCGCACGACACGGACTCCTCGCATGCCGCGACCAGGTTCTCGAGAGCATCCACATAAGCGCGGGCGCGGGCATGGGGGCCGGCCACCTCTATAAAAATAGGCTGGGCAGCAGGCGCAGAAGCGGTCTCGGACGCGCCAGCGTTCTCCCCCAACGGGGCGACCTCAAACAGCACACCGCGGGCATCAAAGGCGGCAGCCAAATCCTCACGCATCGCCGCCTGCTCGCAAGCGAGCAGCACGACAACCTCTCCCCCATTGTTCGCCACGGCCGACAACAGCTCGAGCAGGCCATGCGTAAACGACGTGACACCACGCACGCAGACGGCGCGGGCGCACCCCGGCAGGTTGTTCGCCAGGGCTTCTGTCATCATATCGGCGGCTTCGCAGGGCTCGACCATGTCTCGACGGTCCAAGCCGCTCGCATAGGCGCTCAACAGCTCGAACACGCGGGCCTCGGCGTCGCTTTTGGGCTCGGGCTGAGTGGCGGCATTGCGGCGGCGCTCGTCGCCCGTCCCCGCCACGCCCGGCAACACGTCGCGGGCCATTCGCGCAAGCATGCGTACCGTGCCCTGACTGCGCGAGAGCGGCTGCAGGGCAGCGTCGTCGCGGCGGTCGATCATGTCCGAGAACAGCATCTGGCGCTGAAGGTTATCCACAAAGCTGCGGCCATCGCCCATAAGCTCCCACAGCGAGCGGAGCCACGATGCAGGCGTCTTGTAGTCGATGCCCAGCGAAGCCCCGACTTCTGCCGCATCATGGCGGCACAGGTCGAGCTCGGCAAATGTTGGCGCCAACAGAACAGCGCGCCCGTGGCGGGCAACCAGGTCGGCCAGCAGCGCCGCCTCGGCATCGCTCAAATCCGTGCCGGCATTAGTGGTATAGATTCGAACAGGCATGGTCCTCCACTCAAACTGTTCGCAATGTTCAACGCATCTATCCTACCCGCCCGCGCGGACAACCTGACCCCAATGCACCAGATCCCCTCGATGATCCGTTTTCCTCCGTCCCCAAGAAATCGATTTCGACACACAAAAACCGCCCCCGAAGGGGCGGCTCCAGCTGATTCGTTTGTTGCCGCTGGCCTACTCGCCATCCTCCAGTTTGATGAGGATCTTGCGATAGCCGCCGTACTCGCCGTTGAGTGCCTTTGAAACGCGGCTCACCGTAGTGGACGAAGCGCCGGTGCGGGCCTGAACCTCAACATAAGGCTCGCCCTCATCCAGATAACGCGCAACCTGCAGACGCTGCGATAGATCGCAGATCTCGCGCGGCGTGCAGATATCGGTCAAAAACGCTTGGATATCCTTCTCGTCATCCAAAAGACTAAATGCGTGGACCAGCTGCTTGACATCAGGCTTGTCAAACATGTTCTCGATATTCATCGATCACCGCCAAACCCGCCAAAAGGCATCGAAGTTGATACTGACATCGGGCATCGTTCGCCCGTTCTATGCAATAGGGCAACGCGTGTGGCTTTTGCCCGTAGCAGTTTAGCACACCACCAAACTAAAGCGACAAAACTCTCTGCCAGCGGCGCATTTTCTAGGACGAACGCCGTTTTGAAACCGAATGCGCACGTAAGCTCCACGAATATCTGAGACAATGGGCGGCCGAACAAGGCGGCACACCCGAGCGGCCGTCCAAGCTGCCGCAGCAAACCGCTTCACGCGACACCGACGCACCCTGCGCAAGAAAGGATTCACACCATGCGCTTTATGCTTAACTGGCTCTTTACCTCGATCGCCATCGCGATTGCCACGTTCCTCGTTCCCGGCATCCAGCCCTTCGGTTTTGCCGAGGCCTGGGTCTGTTTCGCCTTCGTGGGACTGTTCCTGAACATCGTCGATTCGCTCGTCAAGCCGTTCCTGACGGTCATCTCGCTGCCGCTCACGATCATTACGCTGGGTATTTTTCAGCTCGTAGTCAACAGCTTTATGCTCGAGCTGGCCAGCTATCTGTCGGTCAATCTGCTGGGCGCGGGTATCTCCATCGCCAGCTTTGGATCGGCCTTTATGGGCAGCATCCTGGTGTCCATCATGCGCAGCATCCTCGACAGCATCGCCGAGGGCTAAAACGGCCATTCCGGCCGCGCCCGTCTCAACAGCCCAAAACGAAGGCCGCCCATCGCAAAAATGGGCGGCCTTCTTATTTGCCAAGTCTCAAAGGGCGAGAGAATCTGCAATTTACACCCCGTCCCCAAATGGCAGGTGGGCTAGATCACGTAGTCGTAGCCTTCGTTGGGAGCGACAAGTTGATCAAGCGTCACACCGTCGAGGTAGTCGTTGATGAGCTTGTCCAGGTTCTTCCACACGTCGAGCGTGGGGCACTCGTCAGAGCGCGAACAACCCTTGCAGTCGCCATCCAGGCAGGCGACCGGCGCCAGGCTGCCCTCGGTCAGGCGCAAGATCTCGCCCACCGTGTACTGCTCGGGCGGGCGCGTGAGCACATAGCCGCCGCCCTTGCCGCGCATGCCCGAGAGCATGTTGGCGCGCACGAGCGTAGCCAGAATAGTCTCGAGGTACTTCTCCGAAATCCCCTGGCGCGCCGCGATCTCTTTGAGCGGGATGCGACCGGCCGCCTGATGCTCGGCCAGGTCGACCATAACGCGCAGGGCATATCTGCCCTTTGTGGAAACCAACATATATAGTGCTGCCTTTCGGTCTTTTAGTCCGTTGAAATTCTAGCCGAAAAATTGGCTTTGAAAATACCCGTTCCGGTCAAGATGGTTAATCAACTTGCAATAATCTCCTATTTCCTATTGCATTACTAGGCTTTGGTGTCTACTATGCTTCCCAACAGCTAAACGAACAACCTATAAGGTTTATGGGTTTAGCTGCTAGACACACCGTAAAACCACACGGTATCCAGTCATTTGAACACTTTGGAGGTTCATCATGAGCAAGGTTTACACGTCCATCGATCAGCTTATCGGCCACACCCCGCTCCTGGAGCTCACCCACTTTGAGGCCGATGAGGACCTCAAGGCCCGCGTGCTCGTCAAGCTGGAATACTTCAACCCCGCCGGATCCGTTAAAGACCGCGTCGCCAAGAACATGATTGACGAGGCCGAGAAGGCAGGCAAGCTCGTGCGTGGCGGCGACTACACCATCATCGAGCCCACGAGCGGCAACACCGGCGTCGGCATCGCCTCGGTGGCGGCCGCCCGCGGCTACAAGGTGATCATCACCATGCCCGAGACCATGTCCGTCGAGCGCCGCAAGCTGATGCAGGCATACGGTGCGCAGCTCGTGCTCACCGACGGCTCCAAAGGCATGAAGGGCGCTATCGCCAAGGCCGAAGAGTTGCAGAAGGAGACCCCCAACAGCATCATCGCCGGCCAGTTTGTGAACCCCGCGAACCCGGCCATTCACAAGGCCACGACCGGCCCCGAGATCTGGGACGACACCGACGGCAAGGTCGACATCTTCGTCGCCGGCGTCGGCACCGGCGGCACCGTGACCGGCGTGGGCGAGTTCCTCAAGGAGCAAAACCCCGAGATTCAGGTCGTCGCCGTCGAGCCCGCCACCTCCCCGGTGCTCTCTAAGGGCCAGGCCGGCCCGCACAAGATCCAGGGTATCGGTGCCGGCTTTGTGCCCGACGTCCTCGACACCCAGGTCTACGACGAGATCATCCCCGTCGAGAACGACGACGCCTTTGCCACCGGCCGCGCCGTGGGCCACAAGGAGGGCGTGCTCGTGGGCATTTCGTCCGGCGCCGCCGTGTGGGCCGCACTGCAGCTGGCCAAGCGCCCCGAGAACGAGGGCAAGACCATCGTGGCGCTGCTCGCCGACACCGGCGAGCGCTACCTGTCCACGGCACTCTTCCAGGACTAGAGCTCTCGTTCTTAGAACGAGTCCAAGGCACGCCGGTCTCCCCTCTCTTCTGGCAGCCTGAGCTCATCCCAACAGGGTGTCCCACAGGACGCCCGAACTTGCTACAATGTCTGCGGCGCGGAACCAGCCTCCCGCGCCGCTTTTCTTTTTTGGCCACATGCCACCAAGGAGAACCTCCCCATGCACAACAAGCGCGTGCTCGTCGCCATGAGCGGCGGCGTCGATTCCAGCGTGACCGCGTATCTGCTCAAAAGTCAGGGTTACGAATGTGTCGGTGCCACCATGCGCCTCACCTGCCCCGCGCCCGATCCCACCACGGGCATGAGTAAGGTCGACCGCGACATCGCCGATGCAAAGGCCGTCGCCGAGCGCCTGGGGATACCCCATCACGTGCTCGACTTGCAGCAAACCTTCGACCGCAACGTTGTCGAGCGTTTTATGAACGCCTACCAGGAGGGGCTGACGCCCAATCCGTGCATCATCTGCAACCGCCATATTAAGTTTGGCGCGTTGCTGGATGCGGCGCTGGATATGGGCTGCGACTACATCGCCACAGGCCACTATGCCAAAACGAGCCAGGCGCCCGACGGCACCTGGCAGCTGCATCGCGGCGAGGACCCCAAAAAGGACCAGAGTTACTTTTTGTATTCGCTCACGCAGGAGCGCCTGGCGCACACGATCTTTCCGCTGGCAGGCCTAGACAAAGAGCGCGACGTGCGCCGCATAGCCGCCGAGCAGGGCTTTACCAACGCCCAGAAGGCCGAAAGCGAGGACATCTGCTTTATTCCAGACGGTGACTACGCGGGCTATATCGAGCGCCGTTGCGAACATCCCGCTGCACCGGGCGACATTGTGTGGCGCGACGGCAGCGTGGTCGGGCGCCACAACGGCGCGCTGCGCTACACCATCGGCCAGCGCAAGGGCCTGGGCGTCGCGATGGCGCATCCCGTGTACGTAACGGGTGTCGACGCCGTCAACAACACCGTACATCTGGGCGAGGCAGAGGACCTGACGGCCACGGCGCTCACGGCCAACGACTGGATCTGGAGCGCCCCTGCCGACCGCATGGAGGCCGAGCTGGATGCCGGCGGCATCCGCGTGGGCGCCAAGTACCGCTACCGACAGAAAGACCAGGCAGCGATCCTTACGTGCGACGAAGACGGGCAAATGTTGCTGACCTTTGACGAGCCGCAGCGCGCCATCGCCCCCGGCCAGGCTGTCGTTATATACCGCGGCGACATCGTCCTGGGCGGCGGCACCGTGACCGGCGCACTTAAGTAGCCGCGGGTTTATCGCTGCACGTGTCGAAGTACCTCAACAGCGGCACCAACCTCGATTACGCGACGCTCGAAGCCGCGGCGGATGGCCTCGAGTCGACCCTCCGCCGTGGCCCATTTGCTCTGCGAAAGAATCTCGATCGCCTCATCAACAAATCCGTTGAGCCGCGATGAATCGAACCAATCGAGCAAATCCGCAAGCGCCAGCTGGACGGAAGGGTCGGGCCCAAACGGCTTAGCGGAAAACCCAAACTCCCCAGCTGCGAGCACGGCAGTTGGTACGTTGTACCACAGGCAGTTGCCGCTATCGAACAGCGGAGCAGGTTTTATCTCCAGGGTGTCGACATTGCGGATGATGCCGAAGTTTCGCCAATGGCGATCGCTGTTGGCCAAAAGGGCATCGCAAACGATCATCTGCGACATAGACCTTCTCACGGCAGCCTCGTCTGCTCCATGCTTACCAAGAAAGCGGCAGTACCGGTCGTACGTCGAACTTCCTCGCTGGCCACCAAGGGCGTTCTTAACGTAAACAGCCGGAACATATTCCTCGCGGCCGTCAAGAAAGTCGTCGCACAGACACACAGGGCCATCGAACATGCGCTCAACCGTGTAAGGAACAAACTCCCCCTTGGAAAGCAAGCGACGATGCAGAGCCGTTGCAACCGCCTCGTTAAAGGGCCGTTGGTCGTCCATGCCGCACCCCTTGACCAGAACGCGAACACCGTTGCGAATCATCCACGATTTAGGAAGCTCGCCCTCGGATGTGTTGTCGGGATTTTTAAGACCGATGCCCTCCAGCCAACCCGAACGCCCCTCGGGCGCCGATCGCTCAAAATCATTCTCGAAGTAATTGAGGTTTCGCCATTCGAGCCCGTCGCATTCTGCCGGCCGCAGCCAATAGCAATCCGAAAGCGAGAGGCCCAGGCACTGAACCGGTGCCTCAACGCCGTTGACAATTCCCAGCTCGCGGTAGCGCGAGATAAGCCCGGGGCGAACATCGGGCACCGACCGATGGCTCCACCACACGTTGAGCTCCCGTTTATTCACCGTAGGAGAAGAACTCGAGCACGTGCCAAACGGCATCCTCTGCGCATCGAGCACCTCGGCGATTTCGAAGGGAAACTCACGTGTCGGATCAAATGAGACATGCGCGACCTCATGGTCGGCCGACATCAGCGTAAACTTGCGCCCCACATCGGCCGCAGGACGGCGTCCACGTTTGCGGACCTTTTGATAAGCGAGCGCAGAATCATACTCAACCATCTTCCGTCCGCCCACAATATCGCACGCGAGCGTTCCCGATGCGGCAAGTTGCGATATGCGGGCTTTCGTAACGCCCAACAGGCGGGCGGCATCACCCATAGATAAGTACTCAGATGTATTCATATGCCGCATCACCTCGTTAAGTAATTTACGCGTTTAGTTAACATATTACATACATCATAATACTAAACGACCTAAGGCGAAAAAAGGCCCGAGAAATCGGGCCTTAGCGATTGGTCAGCCGAGTCGCAAACTACTTCCCTAGCGCTGGACGTAGGCGCGGACGAGCTCGTAGGTGTTGCGCACACCGTCGATGTGGCTGCGCTCGTAGTTGTGGCTCGCGTACACGCCGGGGCCGATCAGGCCATGGCGAATGTCGTAGCCGGCCGAGAGCGTGGCCTCGACGTCGGAGCCGTAGTGCGGATACACGTCGATGGCGTAATCGAGCTCCAGCTCGCGCGCGATGTTGGACAGCGTGGTCACCAGGTCGTAGTTGTACGGACCGCCCGAATCCTTGGCGCAGATCGAAACCATGCGCTCGGTGCAACCCAGGTCGTCGCCCACGCAGCCCATGTCCACGCTGATCATCTCGCGCGTGTCGTCCGGCACAAAGGCACCGCCGTGGCCGACCTCCTCGTACACCGTAAAGAGCAGCGATACCTTGCGCGAAAGCGTCACCTCGCCGCCAGCAACGGCGCGGGCCAGGCCCAGCAGAATCGACGCCGACAGCTTGTCATCCAGGAAGCGGCTCTTGATGTAGCCGCTCTCCGTCACCGTGGTACGCGGATCCATAGCGATGATGTCGCCGGTCTGAATACCC
>CABUDB010000032.1 GCA_902490245.1 uncultured Collinsella sp. | reverse complement strand
GGTGCTCCCCGGGGGCCGAGGCAGTCTGGCACATGCCCGCAGTCGTTCAAGGAGTACCAACCCCAGCATATGTCTCTTAAGATATCTTAGTCTTATTCTATGACAGTTTTTGTCTCATTACCGATGAAATCGGCTCAGTCCCTTTGTCGCATGCTAGAGCGTGTGGAGCAGGGCGATGAGGAAGCGGATGCCTTGGAGGTAGGCGCGACGGGCGATGCGCTCGTTGGTGCCGTGGACGCCGCGGTCGCATTCGTCATCGTCGACCACAAAGGCGGAGAAGCGGATGCACTCGTGGCAAATGCGCTGGTAGTTGGCGGCATCGGTTGCACCAATCACGGTCGAGGGCACGATGCTCATCGGCTCTTGGCCCACCGCAGACGATCCGTTTTCCTCCGTCGGCTTGGGATCACGGAAATAGCGGGCGGCGATGGCGCGGACGGCCTCGAGCCCCGGACCGCCCACGCGCGGGGACGGCGAGGGCTCGGAGCTGCCGGGGCCCAGCTCGACCTCGACTCGGCCGGCGAGCCCAGCGGTGGCAACGGCCTCGCGGCAGCAGGCCACGACATCGGCCACGCTCGTACCCTCGAGCATGCGGAAGTTGATATTGACCCACATATCTTGCGGCATTACGTTGGCACCGGTACTGCCGCCCTCGATTTGCGTGGGCGCACAGGTGGTGGTCACAAGCGGGTACAGCTTTTTGCTGGCAAGGCAGTCGCGCACGATGGCATCCTTGCTGGCAGCAATCTCGTCTGCGGTATAAAGCCCCAGCTCGACGAGCTGCGCGGCAAGCAGATCGGTCACACGCGCCGGCCACTCGATATCGCAAATCGCGGCAATAGCGCGGCTGAGCACTTCGAGCGACGTGCCACCGTAAGGGTTGGAAGAATGCCCGCCCTCGCTCTTCGTCCTGAGCACGATATCGGCATAGCCCTTCTCGGCAAGATCGGCATGCATAAGCCAACCCTCGCCTGCGCCGTACTCGGCAGCCTCAACGATACGATAGTCGCCCTCGTCAATCAGGTACTCAAGCTCAATGCCGCGCTCCTCGAGCGCGCGGCCGATGGCGCCTGCGCCGTACTGCGTCGTCTCCTCGTCCTGGCCAAAGGCCAGCAGCAGCGTGCGCTCATGCTGCCAACCGTGCGCCAGCGCATACTCGACGGCCTCGAGAATGCCTGCGACCTGGTCCTTCATGTCGATCGCGCCGCGGCCCCAAATGTAGGTGTCGTCCACGTGCCCGCTAAAGGGGGCGTGCGTCCAGTCGGCCTCGGTACCCGGCACCACGGGGACCACGTCCATGTGGCCCATGAGCATAATGGGCTTAAAAGCCGGATCGCCGCCGGCAAGCGTCACCAATAGCGAATGGTCGATAAGCTCGACCTCGCCCGCCGCGAACACGCGCGGCCAGGCCTGCTGCATATACGCGCGCAGGTCGTCGAAAGGTTGCCAGTCCACCGCCTCGGCATCCATGCTCGAGATGGTCGGAAACGACAGCACGCGGCCCAAGCGCCCGCACGCGCCGGCCTCGTCTATATCGGCAAAATCGTCCTCATGCGCAAAGAAGCGCCAAACCTCGGCCATGACATCCTTTCGATTGTGACGACAAAGGCCGCCCCACCGGAGCGGCCCTGCCACGTAAGCGTTTGCGGTCGGTTATTTGTCCTCGAGATAACGAGAGAGGAACTCGCGGGTACGCTGGTGTTTGGGGTTACCGAAGAGCTCGGCCGGCGCCGCGTCCTCGAGCACCACGCCCTTGTCCATAAAGACCACGCGGTCGGACACCGTGCGGGCAAAGGCCATCTCGTGCGTGACGACGACCATGGTCATGCCGTCGGCCGCGAGCTTGCGCATGACCTCGAGCACCTCTCCTACGATCTCGGGGTCGAGTGCGGAGGTCGGCTCGTCGAACAGCATGATCTGCGGATTCATGCATAGGGCACGAGCGATGGCCACGCGCTGTTTTTGACCACCGGACAGGCGACCCACGGCGGCGTGTGCGAACTTTTCGAGACCCACGCTCGTCAGATGCTCCATCGCAATTTTTTCAGCCTCGGCCTTGCTCATCTTTTTGAGCGTGACGGGCGCGAGCGTGCAGTTGTCGAGCACGTCCATGTTGTTGAACAGGTTAAAGCCCTGGAACACCATGCCGATGTCCTCGCGCAGCTTGTTGATGTTGCAGCGCTCGGCCGTGAGGTCCTGGCCATGGAACCAGATATGACCCGCGTCCGGGGTCTCGAGCAGGTTGAGGCAGCGCAGGAAGGTCGACTTACCCGAACCCGAGGCGCCGATGATGGTGACGACCTCGCCGGGATTAACGGACAGGTCGATGCCCTTGAGCACCTCGAGCGAGCCGAAGCTCTTGCGCAGGCCCTCGACGCGGATAAGCGGCTCATTGGTCTGTGCGGCGGCCGCAACGCTGGTAGTGGCGGTATCTGCCATGATGATTCTCCTCGTCTTAAGCCTAGTTAGAGCTGGGCAGCGTGGCAGGAGCCTCGGCGCCGAGCTTTTTGCCAAAGGCCTCGAGCAGGCGGCTCGCCACGAGCGTCAGGATCAGGTAGACCACGAGCGCCACGCAGTAGACCTCCATCTGGCGGTAGTACACGCCGGCGACCGTGGTAGTAGCGTACATAAGGTCGAACACGCCGATGACCGAGAGCACCGACGAATCCTTGATGTTGATGATGAGCTCGTTGGTGAGCGCCGGAATCGCGTTTTTAATGCCCTGGGGGAACACGACCTTGCGCATAGCCTGCCACTGCGAAAGACCCAGCGAACGCGCCGCCTCTGCCTGGCCGGGGTCGATGGACTCGATGCCGCCGCGCAGGACCTCCATCATGTAGGCGGTGGAGTTGAGCGAGATGGTGACGAGGCCGGCGGTGAAGGTGCTCCAAATCTGGTTGGCCTGGGCGGTCTCGAAGCCCATACCGCGCAAAACGGTGAAGCCCGCGTAATAGATGAGCAGGCCCTGGACCATCATGGGCGTGCCGCGCACGATGGTGGAGTAGACGGTCGCAAAGCCGCGGCCGATACTCTTAAAGAAGCGCACCAGGTCGTTATCCACGCGGTCGAACGTCTGAATGCGCAAAAACACAAAGAGCAGCGCCAGGAAAAATGCGATGACGGTGCCGAAGGTAGCAAGCGCGATGGTGATCTCGATACCGCGGATGAAGAAGTCCCCGCTCTTGTAGGTCATGTAGACCAGGCTCGACAAAAAGTCGCTGGGGTTGGAATCCGAGACAATACTCACCTGCACCAGGTCGATAAACGACATGACGCAACGGTCCACGAAAAAGATTGCCGCGATGGCGACTACAACATAGCTACCCAGGCGCGCGCCGTGGCGGAAACGCTCGGATGAGAACGGCGACTTTTCGCGATAGTCACTCCAGTGCATAAGCTTGGTGACAAGCGCCGCTGCCGACACGACAATCCAGGCCCAAAGAATCGCCCAAAGGCAATCCTGGAAGATACCGGTGGGAGCCAAGAAGCTCAGCGGCGTGGGGTTGCGCTGGCTAAACGCCAGGCCGAGCGCCGCGATGACGCTCGTACCCAGGTACACATAACGGTGGTCGGCCTTGATAAAGGAGGCCAGACGATTAATGGCTTTCATGCTGCCTCCCTATGCCGGCTGACGATCGAGGCACGCGTCCCACATTTGGTCGCGTTCCTCTTGACCAATGCCCTTGAGTGTCTTGTCGATGAGTTTAAGCAGCTTGTCCGAGCCCTTGCGGCAGCCGACGTTTGCCGTGACCTCCTGCTTAAAGCCCTCGCCCTCGGCAAATTGAATCGGCACGATACCCGGGTTTTGGGCCATATAGCCCTTCTCGTTCTCGGTGTTGTAGGTCACGGCGTCGCAGGTGCCCTGCAGCAGGTTCGAAAACACCGTGGGGACCGAATCGACCGGGTTCTTGTGGACAACGCCCGGGATCTCGTCGATGACGGTATCGAGCATGGTGTCCTTTTGGCCGAGCACCGTGGCACCACTGAAATCGCTGAGCTTGGTGGCGTTCTGGTAAGGCGAGCCCTCTTTTACGAACAGGCCAAAGTAGCCGATAAAGTACGGATCGGAAAAGCCGACGGACTCCTCGCGCTCGGGCGTGGCGCTCATGCCGGCGATGATGAGGTCGATCTGGCCGTTGTTGAGCGAATCGATGAGACCCGAGAAGCTCTGTTTGACGGCAACGGGCTCGCCGCCGAGGGCCTTGCAGACGATCTTGGCGATCTGCACGTCGTAGCCGTCGGCATAGGCGCCCTGCACGTTGTCGATGGGGATGGTGTACTCGCTGGCCTCGGAGACCTGCCAGTTGTACGGGGCGTAGGCCGCCTCCATACCGATGCGAATCTTGTCCTTGCCGATAACGGAATCGGACAGGTCGTCGCGACCGCCGCCCGTCGTGGGCTGAACCACCTTGAGCGTGGACGGACGCTGACAGCCGGCGAGCGCGCCGGCGACGACGGAAGCGCTCGCAGCGAGAGCGCTACCCAAAAAGATGCGACGGCTGCACACCGGCTGTGGATGCGCGTCGCGTTGATGGGGAGAATGCATAATCTGCCTTCCCTGTTGAATCGTATGCTGACGACTTAACAGGATATACGCCAGCGACCAGCAGCGCAGCACAAGCTCGAAAAATTAATAGACACACGGTAGTCATTGGGAACGTCGATGTTTTGGCAATGCCAGCGAGCGACGTCCAGAGCGAACAAGTGGCATGAAAAAGGCAAGGCATGACCAGAAGGTCTATGCCTTGCCTTTTGAATGACAAATTATCGCTCTGGACGGCGCGCAGCGTCGGCCGATCCGCCGTTCGTTAGAACGGTGGAACCTCTAGAGCAAGGTGACGCTAAAGCTACGTTTATCGGTAGCGCCGGGAGCCAAGGTGATAGTGTTGACCTTGTGCTCAAAGATGTCGTCCTCGGTGTCCATGGTGGTGTGACCGGTCCAGGGCTCGAGCGCCACAAACGGGGCGTCGTTGGCGGCAGACCACACGCCGATGTACTTAAAGCCCTCAAAGTCGATCTTGACGCCGTGGCCCGACTTGCGACCGCGCAGCGTGAGCGTGGAGCCCGGGGTATCGGTGAACATGATGGCGTCGTTATCGAAGCTGCGGTGCGTGATGGGCAGCACGTCCGAGTTGTCGGGGGCCTTGTAGCTGCCCTCGAACGTCATGAGGCCATCGGGCGTAATGATGGGGGCCTCGTTAGTCCAAGCCTCGGTAAACGCCAGCTCGTAATCCTCGAATGCCTCGTCCTCGGCACCGGGGGCGGGCACGTTAAACGCGGGGTGGCCGCCCACCGAGAACGACAGGTCCACGTCGCCGGTGTTGGTGACGGCAAAGGTCTGTGTGAGCGTGGCGTCGCCGGTCAGGGCATAGGTCATGTTGAGCTTAAAGTGGAAGGGGAACGCCTTGAGCGACTCGGGCGTGTCGGTGATCTCGTAGGTGACGGACGAGCCGTCCTCGGAGACCTCGGCCAGCTTGTGCTCGACGATGCGTGCGAGTCCGTGGCGCGGCATCTCGCAGGTGCCGGCCACAGACGTCGCCGTGTTGTTGCGCAGCGACCCCACGATGGGGAACAGGATGGGCGCGTGCTTGCCCCAAAAGGCCGGGTCGCCCTGCCATAGATACTCGTTGCCGTTGAGGGCAAGGCTCGTGAGCTGGGCGCCCATGGAATCGATGGCCGCGGTGAGGCCACCGCGCTTGATGGTGGTGACGGTGGACATGCTACTTCCTCCAAAAATAAACAACAGTGTCGAGGGCTATTGTCCCACTCTTGGCGGCAAGGAGAAGCGGCAGGCGCAGTTATTGAGCGATTGCGTAAAGGTCGAACCCGCCCTGCGGAGTGCTATCGACCGTATCGGGCGCCTGCGAGTTAAAGCTCACGGGAACCATGCGCTTTGAGGCGCGGAAGCGCGTGCCGTCGGTGGCGACGGGCGGTTCGTCGACGGTGAGCTCGTAGTCGCCGGGCTTGAGCTCGATGCCGTCACCAGCGGAATTGACGTATTGATACTCGTCAATCGCCTGCCCTTTGAGCGTACGCCCCACGATGTGGATGAGCATTTGGCTATCGCCACGCGCGGTGTCCCACGTCGCGCCGTCCTTGACCTCGACCGACACATGTACCGAGCGCGTGCGGCTGAGCGATTGCTCGACAGACATCTCGACCTTGGCGGCGTCTTGGCGCTGCTGCTCGACATGGCTCCAAACGCTACCGATTGCCGAGCAGGCGATAACGCCGGCCATAAAGGCGATAAGGATGGGGCCGAGCGGCGAGCGGCGGCCCGCGTCTTCCTCGCGAGCTAGGTCGGGGCGATGCGTGGGCGCAGGCGCCCGGGCGCCTTGCGCGGGCACGTCGAGAATGCTGAAGGATGCCGTGCTGTCGGGGTCGACGGTGTGGCGCGGCTGCGGGATCTTTGCCGGCGAGATGGACATGTCCGCCGGCTCACCGAGCGTGGCCGTGGCATCGGCCTTAGCCTCATCGGCCTCGGCTTGGGCCCAAGCCTGCTCAAAGGTCAGGGGCTCGGCGGCATCAGAGGCGGCATTAGGCTCGACAGCGGCATCGTTGCCGGTCTCGTCCTCGTCGTTCGACACGTCACGCGGCGCGGGCTCGTCCCACTCCTCGTCCAGAGCCTCGCCCTCGCTATACCACCATTCAAAGTTATCGATATCCATACGGGGCGCCCCTTAGGCCTCGCAAACAAACACTTGCTAGCCTTATACCCGCAGACGGCGCCGGGGCTCGCCGACACAGACAGGAAAACCGTCGCAACATTCGACGCTTTTCCTCGTTTTCGAGATTTTCATCGAATGTTGTGACGGTTTGGGCGACTGGCTGGCAGCGCAATGTAACAAAGGGACTGCCCCTTCGTCACATTCTGTTAGAGTTGCAGGGGTTGAATCCCGCTTATTCATGCGACATTGGAGTGACAACCTTGACCGCCGCAACCACGCCTAAAAGTAAGTCAACCGCCGCCGCGCTCTCCCCCGCGCGCACCAAGCTCTGCCTGGCGCTGCTCGTGCTGCTGGGATTCTCACTCGGCTGCTCCGAGTTCGTGGTCATCGGTATCGAGAGCGACTTGGCAACGGAACTCGGCGTATCACTTGCTACTGCGGGCCAGCTCATCAGCGTTTTTGCACTGGTCTACGCCATCGCGACGCCGGTGCTTGCGCTCAGCACGGGGCGCTTCCGTCGTTACCAGCTGCTCGTGTGCTACAGCATCGTCTTTGTGCTCGGCAACCTGGTCATGGCGTTGGCGCCCAACTTCCAGGTGCTGTTTATCTCGCGCATTGTCCTGGGCTCCGTCTCGGGCGCACTGCTCGCCGTGGGCGTGACGTACATCCCAGAGCTGCTGTCCCCGCAGCAAACTTCGCTTGCCATCTCGGTGGTATATGGTGCTTTTTCCGTGGCAATGGTCTTTGTCACTTCGATCGGCAAGTTTGTGGCCGACACGCTCGACTGGCACGTGGCCATGTACGGCACGCTGACCTTTGCCGTTTTGATCTGCGGAGCGCTCGTGGCGTTTATGCCGCGCACTGGGCAAACCGACGAGCCTGCCACCTTCCGCGAGCAGGCGGGGCTTTTACGTGAGCCGAGCATCATCACCGGCATGCTCATCTTTTTGTTTGGTGTGGGCTCGGTCTACGTATTCTACGGCTACGTGACGCCTTATCTTGAGCAGGTGCTGGGTATGGGCACTGTTCAGGCGAGCACCACGCTTATGGCCTACGGCGTGTTCTGCCTGATCTCGAACATCCTGGGCGGATGGATCGACGCACGTTTTGGCATGAAGGCGCTGCTTGTGACGTTTGTGCTGCAGGCTGCGGCGTTGCTCGGGCTGTTTGCCGTGGGCGGCACCATGCCGCTCGCGCTGGTCTTTGTCTTTAGCTTGGCGCTGCTCATGTACCTGTTCTCGGTGTCATGCATCACACACTTTATGGACGTGGCACGCAGCCGCCATCCCAAATCGATGGTACTCGCGAGCTCGGTAGAACCCATGGCGTTTAACGTCGGCATTTCGTTTGGCACCGCAGTAGGCGGCGCCGTGGTGAGCAGCGTTGGCATTGCCTACGTTGGCGCGGTTGGTGCCGTGTTCTCGTAATGGCTTCCGTGATGGGGCGCACCTGCCCGCCGGGCAGGTAGGTGCGGCAGCCCTTTTGCACCAGCATGCGCGCATGGGCAATGCCATTGGTCACATAGGCAGCCTGCAGGGCAGGGCCCTCCAGCGCGGCGGCCAGCGCCAGCGTGGTGCTGCCGGCATCCAGAAAGATAAAGTCTTTCTCGGTGATCATTGCGGCGGCGGCGCGGGCAATCAGACGCTTTTCTTCCACAGACTGTTCCTCGCGGGCCGCCATGGGGGGCTCATCCGCCAAAACGGTGCGCCCAACCAGCGTGGCACCGCCGTGTACCTTTTTTAACAGGCCCTGCCGGTCCAGCTGGGTCAGGTCGCGGCGGATGGTGGATTCGCTTGCATCCAGGGCATCACACAGCTCCAGCACGGTGGCCGAGCGCTTTTGTGCCAGCAAATCTAATATCATAGCAAAACGTTCTTCGGCAAGCAAGACAATATCCTCCTTAAAACAGGACAATACTTCAGGTGATTCCCCTGGCAATTCTTGAAGCTTTTTTGCTTTACGCCTGTATTATACACGCACAAACAGTCAAAATCAATCATGAAACGCCAAAACAAAACATAAAATTTACGGACTGCTTTTGTGCAATTTGACAACGATAAACGCTCTGCATTGGAAAACAAGCACATAAAAAGCCGGGCACTGCGCAGCGGCAGTGCCCGGCCGAGAAATATGTATCGTAAGGATCGTCAAAAAATGGAAAGTAAAAATCAGATTCCGTCAAAAAGCGTCAATCCTGAAAAGCGCGTTCAAAGCGGTCGATTTTTTCGCTTTTCCCAATCACCAAAATGGTGTCCCCGTTCTGGAACCGAGACTCCGGCGAAAACTCCACATCGGTACGGTGGTCGCGTTCGATGGCAATAATGTTAATGCCGTATAGTCGGCGGATATCCAGCTCCCGGATGCTTTTGTTCAGCATCTTGCCGTTTACCTGGATGCGCTGTACCTCCACACCGTCCTCCAGGGCAATGTAGTCCAGCAGGTTGCCGGAGATTAGGCGCTTGCCAATGCGCACTGCCATATCGGCTTCGGGATAAACAACGGTCACGCCCAGCCGCTTGAGAACCTCGCCATGTCCAACGCTGCTGGCTTTGGCAATCACATGCGGCACCCCCATGTTCAGCACCAGCATGGAGGTTAGAATGCTGATGTCGATCTGCTCGCCAATACAGATGCCTACCGTACCGCAGTTCTGAATGCCGACTTCGGTCAGAGCCTCTTCGCTCAAATCATCTACCACAAAGGCATAGTCAGTATATTTGCGAATAGCCTTGACCTTCTGCTCATCGCAGTCAACGGCAATCACCTCTTTGCCGGCTTCGGCAAGGGTGCGGGCCAGCGCAGAACCAAAGCGCCCCAGCCCGATAACGCCGAACAAAGCGGAAGAATCCTGTTTTTTCATAATGCACCTATCCAATCGTAATGGCTTCTTCTGTAAAGTGCGCGTTGGGTTCCGGGCGTTCCACCCAGAGGGAAAGCAGGGTAAAAGCCCCAACGCGGCCCGTGTACATGGTAAAAATCAGCACCAGCTTGGCGGCCAGGCAAAGCTGCGCTGTAATGCCGGTGGAAAGCCCGGCAGTGCTGTAGGCGGAGACCGCTTCAAACAGCAGGCTGATGAACGGCAGGCCGGGTTCCAGGATGCAGAGCAGAAATGTGGTGCAGCATACCACCAGCATGCCCAGCAGCCCAATGGTGGAAGCCTTGGCAATGGCGTTGGCAGGCAATGCACGGCGGAATGCACCCGGCCGCTGCTTGCTGAAAATGCAGCGAATCTCTTGCGCCAGAACAAAAATGGTGGTGGTTTTGATGCCGCCGCCGGTGGACCCCGGCGAAGCGCCAATGAACATCAGGATAAGAATCGTAAACAACCCGGCGTTGCTCAGTTTGCCCAGATCCAGCGTGGCAAAGCCGGCCGTGCGGGCTGATACGCTCAGGAAAAATGCTGTCAGCCAGCTGAGAGGATCGGTGAACTTTAATAACAGGGTACCGGCTGCCAGCAAAAATGCCGTGGTGGTTACCACAACCTTGGAATGCAGGGTGAATTTGCGGAAGCGGAACCGACACTTGACCACATCCACCATGACCAGAAAGCCGATACCACCCGAAATAATCAGAAAACAGGTGCTCAAATTCAGCAGCACATTATCTCGATAGGGGGCCAGGCTGCGCCCGCCACCTAAAATATCGATGCCAGCGTTGTTGAAGGATGAGATGGAGTGGAACACACTCAAACCCAGTGCCTTCAATGGTGGATAATCCTGCGAAAACACTGCAAAGATGAGGATGACCCCGGCCAGCTCAAAGGCAAGGGTCAGTTTAATGATGGCGCGTACCAGCCGCACCATGCCCTCCAGACTGCCCACATTCATGGCTTCCCGGATCAGGGTACGCTCCCGCAGGCTGATGCGCCGTCCCGCAGCCAAGGCAAGCCCCATGCCGATGGAGGTAATGCCCAAACCGCCGATCTGGATCAGCACCGCCATCACAACCTGCCCCACGGGGGTAAAGGTATCGGCGGTATCCACGGTCAGCAGGCCGGTTACACAGACGGCGCTTGTGGCGGAAAACAGAGCGTCCACCGGCTGTACGGTAATGCCCGGCCGGATGGAAAATGGCATGAGCAACAAAAGCGTACCCAATAAAATGGTGGAAGCAAACCCCAGAGCAATCAATCTTGCAGGAGGCTGATGATTGAAAATTTGTTTGAATCGTTTCATATGCAGTATCAGGCCGGGTCAGCAAGGCAACAACTGAACCCACTTATCATATTTGTTTGGACGAAAAAGCTCACTTGATATATAAACATAGCCGCTTTT